>DAOVNL010000007.1 GCA_030630245.1 Candidatus Omnitrophota bacterium
ACTAAAAAAACGGTTAATATTAGTTTCTTAAAGAAAAGGTAACTGTTTATAACTAGTAGTAACTTTTAGTAACAGGTTATAACCTGTAATAAGATGAATTTAGGAAGAAGCAAGATGAGTAATATTAAGTCTAAACAATATTATAAACAGGCATTGTCGCTTATGCCCGCGGGTGTTAACAGCCCGGTGCGTGCTTTTAAGGCAGTGGGCGGAAAACCTGTTTTTATTAAATGGGGCAAAGGCTCAAAGATCTATGATGTTGACGGTAATTCATATATTGATTATGTCTTAAGCTGGGGGCCGCTTATACTTGGCCACGCGCATAAACAGGTAATAAACAGTATTGTACAGGCAGCTAAAGCGGGCACAAGCTTTGGCGCGCCTACAGCAGCAGAAAACGAGATCGCGCAGCTGATAAAAAGCGCTATGCCGGGCATGGAAAGAATGCGATTGGTTAATTCAGGAACTGAGGCCGCAATGAGCGCGATAAGGCTTGCGCGCAGTTATACGGGAAAAGATAAGATTATTAAGTTTCAGGGAGCTTATCATGGCCACAGCGACGGGCTTTTGGTCAAAGCAGGCAGCGGGGCAGCTACGTTCGGGGTGCCGACAAGCAGCGGGGTTCCGCGAAGCTCTGCGCGGGATACCATTGTCCTGCCGTTTAACGATATTGAAAAAGTAAGAGTGGTAATTAGCGCCGGGCATAAAAAAATCGCGGCTGTTATTATAGAGCCTGTATGCGGTAATATGGGAGTAGTACAGCCTGAGAATAAATTTCTTCAAAAATTAAGAACCATAACCAGGCAGTACGGGATATTGCTTATCTTTGATGAGGTAATGACCGGATTCCGCTTTTGCTTCGGCGGGGCGCAAAACCTGCTTAAAGTAAAACCGGATATTACATGTCTTGGAAAAATTATCGGCGGAGGCATGCCCATGGGAGCTTATGGGGCAAGCAAAAGAATAATGAATTGCGTGGCGCCCTCAGGGAGTATGTATCAGGCAGGGACGCTTTCAGGCAATCCTGTCGCGGTTGCCTGCGGGTTGAAAACTTTGCGGATATTAAAGAAAACTGATTATAAAAAGATAAATTCATTATGTAAAGAGCTGTGTGATGCCATGCAAAAAATGGCAAGGGCCCAAAAAAAGAAAATAAGCGTAACCCGTTTTTACTCCATGTTTACGGTATTTTTTACGGATAAAAAGGTCTCAGATTATAAGTCTGCCTGCCGGGCGGATACAGAAAAATACGCGAATTATTTTTCTAAAATGCTTAGAGAAGGTATTTATTGCGCTCCGTCTCAATTCGAAGCTAATTTTTTGTCTTTTGCGCATACGAAAAAAGATATAGAATATACTATAGAAGCGTTTAACAGAACAATAACGGATATATAATTAAAATCTGGATTAAAGGACAAAGGGATGTTTAACATAGGAATGCCTGAATTAATTTTGGTGTTTGTTGTTGCCCTGCTTGTTTTTGGCCCGCGCAAACTTCCTGAGGTTGGGCGGATGCTGGGTAAGGCAATGCGCGAATTTAAAAAGGCCGCGGATGATTTCCGGGAGTCTATCAACCAGGAGCCTCCTGAGGAGATAGTCAAAGAGGTAGAAGAAAAGCTTAAAGAAAATGAGGAAGAGCTTAAGAAAGAAGGGAAGGGCCTGCTTGGATAAGACGCTTTCATACCAAATGGATAGGCCGCTTTCGGTAATGGATCATCTGGAAGAACTGCGCAATCGGATTCTTTTTTCTTTATTTCTTATAATACTATGCACAGCGCTTGCCTACAGTTTTGTTCAGCAGATTATGAGCTTTCTTGTGCGTTCTATAGGCACGCTGTATTTTATGAGTCCCACGGAAGCTTTCTGGGTGCAGGTAAAGCTGGCGTTGTTTGTGGGCTTATACTGCGCCTTGCCGTTTATATTCTACCAGATATGGAAATTCGTGGAGATTGGCTTAAAGCAAAACGAAAGGAAATATGTCCTGCCGCTGAGTATTGCCAGCTTTATTCTTTTTACGCTTGGAGGGGCATTCTGTTATTTCTTTGTTATTCCTGTTGCCGTCAGGTTTTTGCTTTCATACGGAAGCTCAACCCTGCTTCCGCTGATTTCGGTAAGTAAGTATTTATCCTTTATCGGCTGCCTGGTATTTGCTTTCGGGTTTACGTTCCAGCTGCCGCTTATATTAATGTTTTTAGCCAGGGTGGGTTTAGTTACCTGCGCGTCTTTGCGTAAATTCAGGCGCTTTGCCGTATTAGGAAGTTTTATTATCGGAGCTGCCTTGACTCCGACTCCGGACATGGTAAACCAGACGCTTCTGGCGCTGCCGATAATTGTTTTATATGAAATGAGTATATGGCTGATAAAGATTTTTGAAAAAAAGAAGGAGGTACAAAGTGGGTAGATTCGGAGTCCCGGAACTGGTACTAATTTTATTTATCCTTTTATTGCTTTTTGGCGCCAGCAAACTTCCTGAAATCGCTCGTTCCCTGGGACAGAGCATAAAAGAATTCAAGAAGTCCATGAGCAGTAAGGAAGATAAGTCTAAGGAAGAGGAAAAAAAATAATCCAAAGCGGCAAAAACACGCGGCAGCTATTCCCAGGTAAAATTTCTATTTGAATTGTCTGCTGCTTGTTCCCTTTTTTTTGTCTGCTTTTTCCTGCGGCTCTTCTTTCGGGGAGTGTTTGCTTTTGTGGTTTGTTTTAACTGGACTTTTAATTTTTCAAATTTAAGTTTACATGCTGCGTCTTTTTCTTTTAATATCAGGATTTCCTCTCCCAGAGCGGTATTCGTATCTTTTAAAATCTTTGCCTCATTTGCCAGCTCTTCAATGCTTTTGCTTGTGCCGAGGGCCGAACTGGTTACTTTTTCTATTGTTTTCTCCATCGCTTCGTTTTTTCCAGTGGCGATGGCCAGGTTTTTCTTTAAAAGATGTTTGGAATGCTGAAGAGCAGCAAGACGGTTGCGTGCTGCTTTTAAATTATTAACAATAACTGTATTAGCCAGGATTAGTTTGTCTAATTTACTCTCAAGGGTATCACTTTTATTAAGCTCTACTTTTTTCCGTGAATCTGACCCTATTGCCCAAAGCAAACTAATAATAACACCAACCAGCAGCAGTAAGGCAAGCTTGCGAAGTATTGACTCTTTCATCAGCTTATTTCAATTCTCCTGGTTTATTCTTTATTATTTTTTCAGGTAAAATCGTGATCTCAACTCGTCTGTTCTGCTGTCTGCCCTCTTTAGTTTTATTTGAAAGCACAGGCCGGAATTCTCCGTATCCTACAGCGGAGAGTCTCTCCGGATCTACGCCTCTTTTATCAACTAAATAGTGCAAAACACTTGTGGATCGGGTTGTTGAGAGCTCCCAGTTGGATTTCCATTTAGACTTTTTGATAGGCTGATTGTCGGTATGGCCTTCTATAGCAATATTTCTGTTGCGAACCTGATCATTGAGTACCTTTGCGACCCTGTCTAATATGGAATAAGCGGTTTTCTTTATCTCGGCTTTTCCGGAATCAAATAAAATCTCGTCCACAAAAGTGATTACAAGGCCTTTGTTGAGCATTTCCAGACGGATCTGTTTTTCTTCGATCTCCTTTTTGAGCTTTTCTTCAAGCTCATCCCTTGCCCGCGTTAGTTCGGCGCGCGCTTTCTTTTCTTCACTAAGTCTTACTGCCAGATCATCAATTCTATCTAAATCGCCAGGGCTTCTTTTCTGTAAAATAACGGAACATCCGGTAAGACTAATTATTAATGCTATGACGACTAAGTGTTTTAATTTGCCGGTCATACATACCTCCTTAGCGCGGCGATTTTATTTTTCGCCTTTGGTTTTGGTTAATTAATGTAAACTTTCAATTTTTCCCAGGTTTTTGCTCCGACAATACCGTCAACAGTCAGATTATGCTCTTTTTGGAAGGCCTGAATTGCTTTTTTTGTTTTTGGCCCCATCTTACCGTCAATAGACCCAAGATCAAAACCGGCTTTTGTAAGCGCTCTTTGGATGTCGGTAAGCCGGTAACTGTTTTTTCTTGTTGTCACGTCTTCGCCTACAGCTGGTATTACTTCGGGGGGAGAAACATGAACACTTGATCCGGCTTTTTTCCTTCCCCCGGACAATAACTCAATATTTGCTTCAGGCTTGCTGATTATTTCTATCTCAGGTAATACCAATTTTTCAGTATCTGCTTTTTTCACGGAAGCCAAGCGCTTGCTCATGGCTGCGGCCTGAGGGATAGTACTGACCGTGAATGCAGCTGTAAATAAGAGTAAAATAATTGCAATAAATAATATCTTTTTCAACTGTATTCTCCATGGAGATTATGAACCAGAAAGTAATTTAAATTTTATCACTTTTAAGTTTTAAAGTCAAGTTCCCTCGATGGGACTCAAGGGGACACACCATTTCAATGATCATGGGTCATGGTGTGTTATAAAATTGATAACTACGCGCCGCGAGTAGGTTTGCGTCCATGGTTCGCTTTTTTAGATTTCCATTTTAATTTGCCTTTTCGGCTTCTTTTTGCCATTTTAACTTTCTCCTTAAGATTTTTATATTATATATATTGTGTCAAAAAAGCAAATTTGTCAATTAACAATTAAAAATAACTTATTAGCCTCTATAATGAAGCTGAAGCAGTGAGTTTATAATCAGCTCTTTTACCCTTTTTATAAAGATGAGTGCCTAAAGCCGCGATCATGGCGGCATTATCAAGGCAAAGGTCAGGAGTGGCGATCATAATCCTGATTTTCTCCTTTTTGCCTTCTTCCTCAAGCCGGATGCGTAGATAACTGTTGCAGGCAACACCTCCGCCGACCGATAGTGTTTTGATTTTAAATTTTTTGCAGGCAGCAATGCTTTGCCTTGTGAGGGATTCGATTATTTCTTTCTGGAAAGCATAGGCAATCTGAGCCTTAGCTTTTTTGTTCTTTGTTTTAACCTTTTTCCAGGTATAAAGCACGTTTGTCTTAATCCCGCTGAAGCTGAAATCAAAACTGTCTTTAAACCGCGCGCATTTAAAACGAAACGGTGATTCTGTAATGCTTTGCGCCAGCTTGTCTATCACCGGGCCTCCCGGATAGGGAAGATTCAGCATTTTTGCTACCTTGTCATAGGCTTCACCCGCGGCATCATCTCTGGTTGTGCCGATCATTTTTATTTTATCAAAATCATGCACGAGTGCTAAACTGCTGTGTCCGCCTGATGCGACCAGGCCTATGAACGGGAACATAAATCTGCCTTTTTCCAGAAACGGAGCGAATAAATGGGCTTTAATGTGATTTATACCTAGAACCGGCTTATTTAACCCGAAGCTTAATGCCTTGGCAAATGATACTCCGACCAACAGAGAACCCATAAGTCCCGGGGTATGAGTTACGCAAATGAGATCTAAATCAGAAAGAGCCATGCCTGCTTTTTTTAATGCTTTTTTCGTGACCGGCGTGATGTATTCAATATGAAAGCGGGAAGCGATCTCCGGAACAATGCCTCCGAACTTGCGGTGCATGTGAATACTTGAGCTTACGCAGGAAGAAAGCACTTCTTTGCCGTTTTTAAGCACGGCAGCTGCTGTTTCATCACATGATGTTTCAATTCCAAGTACTATCATCTTTTTCCTTTATTCTGTTGTAGAATACTTTGTGTTTTTCAGAAAATCTGACAAATGAACGAACCGGAATCCCTCTCTTTCAAATTCAGGGATGATCTCTTTTATGGTATTTATAGTAAGTTCCTTTGCGTGTCCGATGGCAATAACACTTCCTTTTTTCGCGGCGATATTTTTTGCCTTGATGAGCTGTCTCTTTATATGGTCTTTACTGCTTACATTATCTATAAAAACATCGCGCTTGAAGAAAGAAATTTCTTTTTGCAATGCTACTTGCGGCGCAAGAGTTTCATTGGAAGTATAACTGTCCAGGAAATAAAGGCCGTTTTTCTTGATCTGTTCAAACAGGATATTCAAAACATATTCGCTTTCTGTTGCCTTTGACCCCATGTGATTGTTTATGCCTTTTAAATTGGGAACGCTGGCCATATCATCTTTTATGATATTTTCGATCTCTTCTTTGCTCATAGACGTGAAAATAGTATTTTTTTCAAGAGGATGCCTTTGCGCGTTATGCGGCTCAAGGGGGAGATGCAGTATCACCTCATGGCCGCTGCTGCTTACCCTTCGCGCGATCCTGGCTGAATAGGGCAGGCGTGGTAATATGGCATATGTCAGGGGAATGCCAAGTTTAAGTGATTTGCGCAGAACCTTATTGCTGTAGCCCCAGTCATCGATGACTAAAGCAATGTCGGCCAGGACTATTTTCTGCCTTAGGATAAGACGGTACAACTTCAGGTTTTTATAAAAGAAATCCAGGATCAGTATATGTTCTTTTTTTGTCTGCTTTTTCTGGATTTTGCCCAGGCGCACAGGTTCAAAAGCCGTGTTTGTCAAAAAAGCGTTTTTTATTTCGGCCAGGGATTGTTTTCGGGGCAGGAGAAACTCTTTTTCTATTGACTGCGCTTCTTTTCTGAAACCTGAAACGCGCTGATGCGTTGTCTTAAGCGGCGCTTCAGTATTAACTCCGTGTTCAAGGAGAATGTCGTAGGCGATCTTGTCGCATTTGAACGTAAAATGAGAATAGTCTGTTTTTCTTAAGATAAAAATAGTGATAACGATAACAGCGATAACGCCGAAAGTAATTATAGAACTAAGCTGCTTTTTATTCATTTTTTTAATGTGGGAGAATTGAACGGTTTTTTATCGATAAACAAGTTGTTTTATTTTAATTTGTCTTTTTCAGTGCTCTATATATCTTTATTCCGTTCATGAGATTGATAGCTGCCCGGAGCTGATTATCATCTCTAATGAATTCTTCTTCCTCGTTATTTTCTTCTTCGATATTTTTTTCAGGCGTGAGATCATCTTTAGTTTCCATGCCATCGGGAATTTTGTCGCCTTCGTTGTCTTTATTTTTCTTGTTGCTCTCTTCTCCCATTTTATCGAAGACATCCTTTTCTTTCTTGGCCAGTTTTTTTTCGCGGGGAAGTTCTTCCTTGACGCTTACATCAGGGATAATTCCTTTTTCGTTGATCGTACGGCCCAACGGAGTATAATATTTTGCTGTGGTTAATCTTAATGCCGATCCGTCGCGCATGGGGATAACGGTTTGCACGGACCCTTTGCCGAAAGATTTTGTCCCGAGGATAATTCCTCTTTTATGATCCTGTATGGCGCCGGCTACAATCTCCGATGCCGAGGCAGACCCGCCGTTGATCATGACTATAAGAGGGATATCTTTGAACTTGGTTTTCCCGGTGGCTCTATATTCAATATTCTGGTTTTTCTCCCTGCCTTTTGTATAAACTATAAGTTTGCCGGTTGGTAAAAATTCACTTACGGTTTCAACAGAAGAGATCAGCAGTCCCCCCGGGTTGTTTCTTAAATCGAAAATAAGACTGTCCATGCCGTCTTTGGCAAGTTTTTCTAAGGCAAGATCAAGGTCGCTTTTTGTTTTTTCCGAGAAATCAGTAAGTTTTATATATCCGATGTTGTCTTTTAAAAGCTCGGCTTTTCTTACCGCTTTAATTTTAATAATATCGCGTGTAACAGTGATTTTTTTGAAGTTTTCCGCTGACTCGCGCATTATAGTCAGAGTTACGTCAGTGCCGGGTTTTCCGCGCAGAAGTTTAACTGCTTCAGTCAGGGTCATGTCTTTGGTGATCTTATCTTCGATTTTAACAATGCGGTCCTGAGCTTTAAGCCCTGCCTTATCAGCAGGGGTCCCGTCAAGCGGGGTGATTATCGTGAGCAGATTATCCCGGATGGTGATCTCAATGCCCAAGCCTCCGAATTCACCTTCGGTTTCTACCTGTAATTCCTTAAATGTGTCCGGGTCCATAAACTGGCTGTAAGGGTCCAGGGACGAAAGCATGCCCTTTAACGCTCCGTAAATTATATCCTTTGAAGGAACTTTTTCAACATAGTCATGCTGTATAGCAGTTATGGCATCAGAGAAAATCTCGATTTGGCGGTAGAGATCATCTTCAATGTTCTTCGGCTTTGCAGACGCAGAGCCGCTTATAAGAAACATCCCGATACAGATAGAGAGGATGAGCGGCACAAAGAATTTTTTTCGTAACATTTTAAACCTCCAGCTTTTTTTTGATTAATGAGTTGACCATCCGCGGATTTGCTTTTCCGCGGGTTTTTTTCATCACCTGGCCGACAAGAAACATCAATGCTTTATCCTTGCCGCTTTTGACTTCTTCAACTACCTTTTCGTTTTCATTGATAACTTCATTGATTACCGATTCGATTACTCCGGCATCGGTGATCTGGCTTAGATTTTTTTCTTTAATTATTACCGATGTGTCTTTGCCGGTTTTTAGCATTTCCGGCAGCACCTGCTTGGCTATTTTGCCGCTGATTGTATTATTATCAATCAATTTTAGCATAGCAACTAATTTATCTATAGGCAATACTTCTTTTAATTTCTTTATTGGGATGTTATTTGTGTTCAGATAGCTCATTATATCACTCATAAGCCAATTGCATATAATTTTCGGCTGCTTGTAGTTTTGGGCGGCATCTTCAAAATAAATTGCCAGCTGCTTGTCGGCGCTCAAGATTCCGGCATCATAATCGCTTAGCGAATAATCTTTTATCAAACGCTCTTTTTTTGCCTGAGGAAGTTCCGGTAATTCCCGACGGGCCTTTTCAATTGCCTCCTTTTCAATGACAAAAGGCACAAGGTCCGGGTCGGGTATGTATCTATAATCGTGGGCTTCCTCTTTGCTGCGCATGGAGAATGTTTTTTGCTTTTCTTCGTTCCAGAGCCGGGTTTCCTGTATGATTGTGCCGCCTTCCCGCAGAGTTTTTTCCTGGCGGATGATCTCGTAATTCAGGGCATCACGTACACCTTTGAACGAGTTCATGTTTTTTACTTCTGCCTTTGTGCCCAGAGTTGTGTGCCCCTGAGGCCTTAAGGATATATTCGCGTCGCAGCGAAGAGAACCTTTTTCCATGTCGCAGTCAGAAATTTCCAGGTATTCAAGAATGCTTTTAAGCCGGGTAAGATAAGTATAAGCTTCAGCTGCTGAGCTGATGTCAGGTTGAGAGACGATTTCAATCAGAGGCGTGCCTGTGCGGTTTAAGTCCACAAGGCTTGCGTCTTTTGTGTGTATCAGCTTGCCGGCATCTTCTTCCATGTGCACGCGCAGGATGCGGATTTTCTTTTGCCCTGTTTCTATTTTTATTTGCAGGTGTCCGTTGGCCGCGAGAGGCTTATCATATTGAGATATTTGATAGTTTTTTGGAAGATCAGGGTAGTAGTAATGCTTTCTGTCGAATTTCAAAAAATTTGCCACAGTGCAGTTCAATGCCAAAGCGGCTCGCATTGCGTATTGCAGAAATTTTTCATTAAGCACGGGCAATACCCCCGGCAGTCCGAGGCATATAGGACATACCTGTGTATTTGCGGGCTTCCCGAATTCTATACTGCAGCCGCAGAAAGCTTTTGTGTTAATATCTAATTGTACGTGGACTTCAAGCCCGATCACTGTTTCATATTGCATAGCTTATTTAATATCCTGTTTTAGCAAGCAGCAAGTAAAGAGAAGAAATAAATCAAAAAATCAATATTAACATTTTCTCAGTTTTTCTTTTCGCTAACCGTATTGCCATACGCTGTTTTTTAACGATTGCATATTATCTCGGGCGCACGCAAGGCACGCCCCTACAGGATTGATATATGTTTATCGCTAATCACTGCTTTTTACTCATCTATTGTTCTTCTTATTTATCTTGTTACTTACATCCCGCAGGGACGCGTGTGTGCCAATCAGTTATTTGCTGATAAGCATGCGTTACCTTAAAAAGCATTTCTTCATCAAAAGGCTTGCCCAGAATCTGCAGCCCCACAGGAAGATTACCGCTGGTAAACCCGCAGGGAACAGACATCGCCGGGATCCCGGCCAGGTTTGCGGAAATTGTAAAAATATCCGACAGGTACATGGACAGGGGATCACTTGTTTTTTCTCCGATCTTAAAAGCTCCGGTCGGAGAAGTTGGGGTGACAATACAGTCAAAATTTTTAAATGCTTTTGAGAAATCTTCAGCGATCTTTGTTCTTACTTTTAATGCCTTCAAATAATAAGCATCATAATAGCCGCTGGAGAGCACGTAGGTGCCCAGCAGGATGCGTCTTTTTGCCTCATCTCCAAATCCTTCACCGCGGGTTTTTGAATACATGTCTATGAGCGCGTTATCTGTTCCTTTTTTTAAATTATTTGTTCTGTGGCCGTAATGCATGCCGTCAAATCTTGCCAGGTTTGAGCTGGCTTCGCCCGGAGCGACGATATAATAAGTCGCGACAGCATATTCTGTATGCGGCAGGCTGATTTCATCAACGCTTGCGCCGAGCTTTTTCAATATATCTATCGCCTTGGTCACTGTATCTTTGACGTCAGGGTCAATGCCTGAAATAAAATACTCTTTTGGTATGCCGATCTTTATCCCTTTAATATCCCCTGTGAAGCTTTTTAAATAATCCGGCACAGCTGTATTTACGCTGGTTGAGTCTTTTTTGTCATAACCGCTGATAATATTCATAAGCAGGGCAGCGTCTTCAACATTTTGAGTTAAAGGGCCGATCTGGTCAAGGCTTGAAGCAAAGGCGATCAGTCCATAACGTGAAACCCGGCCATAAGTAGGTTTTAGCCCGACTACTCCGCATAAAGAAGCCGGCTGTCTTATGGAACCGCCTGTATCTGAGCCTAATGACCAGGGAGTAAGCCTGGCGGCAACAGAAGCAGCTGAACCGCCGCTTGAGCCGCCGGGAGCGTAATCTATGTTCCAGGGGTTGCGGGTTGGCCCGTAACAGGATGTTTCGCAGGATGAGCCGAAGGCAAACTCATCCATATTCAAATTGCCGAGAATAAGCGCGCCTTCCTGTTCTAATTTATCAATTACAGTCGCGTTATAGGGAGGCCTGAAACCTTTGAGTATTTTGGAAGAGCATGTGGTTAGCTGTCCTTTTACGCAAAAATTATCCTTAACCGCAATAGGCAATCCCTTTAATTTGCCGCCTTTTATTTTTTTTGCTTTTTTGAGAACCTCATCCGGATCAATGTGGGCAAAGGAGTTCAGCTTTTTATCTACTGCTTCGATGCGCTTTAAATAGGCAGAGGCAACTTCTTCGGGGCTGACTTCATTCTCAGATAATAGTTTTAAAAGTTTATGTGCAGTGAGGGCAGTTAATTCCATAATCGTTGTTTTCGGTTTTTTAGCAAATTTTTGTTTTTATTCCGGGCTTTTATACTCAACGCATGATACGCGATACCCAATACTTTTTTGAAAAATTTAAATTATTTTAGGCACCTTAAAGTGGCCGTTTTCCTGTTCGGGCGCATTGCTTAAAGCCGCCTGGTTTTCAAGAGACGGAGTGTTTTCGTCTTTTCTGAATACATTTTTCAATTCAACCGCGTGGCTGGTAGGAACGGTATTTTCTGTGTCAAGTTGGTTGAGTTTTTCAATATAGGTTAAAATCCGGCCTATCTGTGAAGTAAAATCTTCAAGAGTTGACTCTTCCAGCTCTATGCGGGATAGTTTTGCGACGTATTTTATAGTATCTTTGTTAATAGCCATATTGCTTTCTTTTAAAGTTGTTTTGAATAGCTAGTATAGCATGAAAGAAAGAATTTTGTCAAAGCAAGAGTCGCCTGACGATTTTCCTGACAATTTTTCGCTGTAAGCAATTTCATCAGTCCAGAGTCGACAGTCCGTAGTCTACAAATAGCTTATAGCTCATAAGAGCCGAAGGACGAAAGACGATTGTTCACGTTGTTCACTAGGACGAAGGATGGAAAAAAGCAAAAGCTGAGGGACACGATTTTAAGTAAAAAGTAAAAAGTGAAAAGGTAAAAGTAGAAAAACAGCGATAAGCGATCCCCTGCGGGGACTCCAGCTTGGATATTTACATTGGGGTAAAATACTTTTTATTACTTACTTTTTTCGTCGACAAATTTACAGGGGAAATGCCCCTTATAGAAGAAGGCTTTATACCGAAGCAAAAGGCAAAATAACCGTAATGCCGGAAAATCTCATAAAATCTGTCAATATAACGTTTTTATTTGCAATCAGTTAATATGAATAGCCCCTTTTACTTGATTGAAAAAAGGGCTATTTTATGGTATACTTATTTAATATATTATAAAACTCTTAAATTGAACGTATTTGCTGTTTTGGGAGTATAGATAATGGGTATGTGCAGGCAGAAAAGAGATAAGGTATTTTCAAAGATAATCGCTCTTGTGATTATGCAGACAGTGGTTTTGTTTGGATTGCAGAGTGCTTATTGCGGAGAATCCTTGCGCCAAAAAACCGGCAATTTATCACCGCAAATTAATGTTGGTACTGTTGAACTTCAACAGGCATTCAATATTACAGCGACTGTATTCAGCGATTCTGTTAAGGTGGATAAGCGCATCAGCAGAAGGAAATTTATCAAGTTTTTTGCGATTGTGATTACAGCATTAGTTGTTTTACCTCCACTTGCGACAAAATCTTTGGCAGATAATCTAACCAAAGGAGAAAGAAAAAGATTTGAGGAGATAAGAAACAGGTTGCGTGCAAGTGAAGCTGCAAAAGAAGTGCAGGCCTCGTATAAGTTAAGTAAGGTAGATGAGTAAAAAGATGCGATGTGGAA
>DAOVNL010000057.1 GCA_030630245.1 Candidatus Omnitrophota bacterium
TATCAATAAGCCTGGTAATAACACTGGGAGCATCATTGGTATGCAGGGTAGAAAAAACAAGGTGTCCGGTTAAAGACGCGTGTATGGCCATCTGTACTGTTTCCGCATCACGAATTTCTCCGACCATAATAATATCAGGATCCTGGCGCAAAATATGGCGAAGCACCGCAGAAAAAGTAAGGTTTATCTTTGTCCGTACAGAAACCTGTATCAGCCCAGGCATATCAAATTCAACCGGATCTTCTACGGTAATAATCTTTTGCTCTATTGAATTGATTTCGCTCAGAGCAGAATATTGCGTGGTAGTTTTTCCGCACCCCGTGGGCCCGGTGCTCAGGATTATGCCGTAAGGCTTTTTAATCAATTCCCTCATTTTCTCCTTAGTATCCGGCTCAAATCCTATTTCATTAAGTGATAACTGCACGGTCGCCTTATCAAGGATTCTGATTACAACACTCTCCCCGAATATTGTCGGAAGTGTTGATACCCGCAAATCCACCATTCTTCCGGCGATTCTAACCAGTGTCCTGCCGTCCTGCGGCAGCCGTGTCTCCGCGATATTGAGATTAGCCATGACCTTAATACGCGAACTTATCGCAAGATGCAGCGCTTTGGGAGGAGAGATAGCATCATAGAGAACCCCATCCAAACGATAGCGTATTTTAAAGTCATCCTGAAAAGGCTCAAAATGAATGTCTGAGGCATTCTTGTTAATTGCCTGGGTAAGAATCATATTGATCAACTTGATTATAGGAAGCTGTAAAGCCGTCTCCTCTATATTCTCAGCCTTTTCCGCTCCGCCGTCAATTAACTCCGGAATATTCTGGCTTATTTCAAAGAAAAGCTCATCTATACTTTCCGCCTCTACTTTGTAATATTTTTTTATGGCCTCTACGATGCTCTCATGGCTTGCCACTTTTCCCTTTATGTTGCAGTTAAACATAAAGCGCAGATCATCAAAGATACTGAAATTGAGCGGGGCATCTGTAGCAATACTAAGTGTATTTGCTTCAAAACTAAGCGGCATTATATTATAAAGCCGGGCAATCGACCCGGGTACCTTTTCAATAACCTCCTGAGCAATAACAAAGTCATTGAGTTCTGCTGTTTCCATCTCAGCCTGCATACCCAGCACCTTAAGCAATTGCTCCTCAGTAATGTACCCTAAGTTGACAAAGATCCGGCCTAAAGGCAGGCCGCTTGTTTTCTGCTGCTCTAAGCCTTCCCTGAGATCCTGAGCACTGATAAGACCGCGCTGTTTAAGAATATCGCCTATTGGTTTAAATCGAAATTCACTATTCATTTTTCCCCAGCCATCAGCTTTTAGATGATATGTCCACCATCCACTGATTATAGTCAACAGAAATTTATGTCTTGCAATAGTTGCCTGTTTTCGGTTACCAGCAGTTACAAACAGTTAATATGGGTCATTCTCAAATAATGTAATAAAGATTGTATAAGCTGGAGTCCCCGTAAGGGGGTATCTTCTATCTATCTCCTTCCGCCGATTTTTGCTTTCATTTGATCCGGATCAAATGCCTTGGCAATCGCATCCTCTGGCCTGATCACTCCGTTTGTATATAATTCAAACAATGAGGAATCAAACGTCTTCATACCGAATTTTGCCCCAGTTTGCAGGTCTGAGGTAATCCTGTAAGTCTTCTTTTCCCGGATAAGATTCTGGATCGACGGCGTAGAAATCATTATTTCAAAAACAGCCGCACGCCCCCTGCCTGAGGCTTTGACAATAAGCTGCTGTGAAATAATCGCTAAAATCGAAGTAGACAGCTGGGTTCTGATTTGCTCCTGCTGATTAGGCGGAAACACATCAATAATTCTGTCCACAGTGCGTGCGGCACTGGTTGTATGCAAAGTAGCCATAACTAAATGCCCTGTTTCCGCGGCTAATATCGCTGCTTCTATAGTTTCCAAATCCCTCATTTCTCCCACAAGAATAACATCCGGATTCTGACGCAGCCCTTTAATCAGCGCCTCGCTGAAACTGGGCACATCCACGCCCAATTCTCTCTGGGTAATAATCCCTTTTTTGTGCGTATGATAGTATTCTATAGGGTCTTCGATCGTAATAATATGACAATCACGCTCAGTATTAATAAAATCCGTCATCGTGGCAAGTGTAGTTGTCTTACCGCTGCCGGTAGGCCCTGTTACTAAAATAAGCCCGCGGGGATGGTATAACAGATCTCTGACAACCTGTGTCAGTCCGATCTCTTCAAAACTTAATAAATGCGCGGGAATCAATCGTAACGTCATTCCATAGTGGCCTTTTTGTTTATAGATTGAAACACGAAAACGGGCTATTTTTTCAAAGGCAAAACCGAAATCAACTCCGCCTACCTCCTGAACACGCTGCTGGTTCTCCGTGCTGGTGATAGACTTCATAAGCGCTTCTGTATCCTCATGGCTCAGCAAATCATAATTCAATGTCATCAGCGCTCCGTCAATTCTTAATGTCGGAGGCTTGCCTACGGTCAAATGCAAATCTGAAGAATTATGTTTGACGCAAAGCTGTAACAGTTCTCCAATATCTAACATGATAAATCCCCCCTTTAACAGATGGCAGAGAACAGAGGCCAGAGGACAGATTTTTCTGTATTCTGATTTCTGTTTTCTGTATTCTTTAGTTTAGTCAATGTCACTCTGAGTAACTCTTACCAGTTCCTGAAATGTTGTCAGGCCATTGAGTACTTTTTCTTTAGCATGCTCCTTTAATGTTATCATGCCCTTTTTCCGTGCCGCTTCCCTTATAACCGTACTCGGGACATGTTCATGCGCAAGCTCTCTTATCTGCTCATCTAAGATTAACAATTCGAAAATACCGGTTCTTCCTTTATATCCTGTGAAATTGCAGCGCGCGCACCCCTTTGCTTGATAAAGTCGATATTGATCAACCGCCTCTGTATTAAGTTCCAGGATCTTCACTTCATCCTTAGGCGGCTTGTATTCCTGTTTACACTCCGAACACAATAAGCGTACAAGACGTTGGGCTAAAACCGCCCGCACAGTAGCGGCTGTGAGGTATGCCTGTATTCCCATATCTACAAGCCTGGTAATTGCGCTGGGAGCGTCATTTGTATGCAAAGTAGAAAAAATTAAATGCCCTGTAAGCGCGGATTGCACGGAAATTCGTGCTGTTTCCAGATCTCTTATCTCTCCGACCATTATAATATCAGGCGCCTGCCGCAGCATAGAACGTAAAACCCGCGCGAATGACAAACCTATTTTTGTTTTTACCTGCACTTGATTAATCCCGTTGATCTGGTATTCAACGGGGTCTTCTACGGTTAATATTTTTTTCCTTGAGCGGTCGATACTGTTTAAAACCGCGTAAAGCGTTGTGCTTTTACCGCTTCCCGTGGGGCCTGTAACCAGGACTATACCGTTAGGCAGATTGGTTATCTTACTGAAAGCCTCTAACTGGCTCTGTGAAAAACCCACCTCATCAATATTTATTATCCTTCTGTCTAAAATACGCAGCACAACGCTCTCACCGTAATGTCCCGGCAGTGTAGAAACTCTCAGATCAAACTCCCGATTATTGACAATTGTCCGGATCCGCCCGTCCTGAGGAAGCCGCTTTTCGGCTATATTCATTCCGGCCATTAATTTTACGCGGCTGATTAGCGCTGCCTGCAGTCTTTTCTCCGGTGATTGTACCTCAGCCAGCAATCCGTCAACCCGGTAGCGAATTCTTAATTTATCATACATAGGCTCAATATGTATATCGCTGGCCCGTTTCCGATAGGCGTCAGAGATCAGCATGCTCACCAGTTGAATTATCGGCGCCTCATCTTCAGGCAAAATATCTTCTGGACCTTGAGTATTATTTGTTTGAGTTATCTTTTCTTCTTCAACAGGATAGTGCTTTAAGAGCAAAGCCTCCATTTGCGCTTTACTAATCAGTTCGCCTTTGACAGTAAAACCAAAAATATCGGAAAAAAATTCCAGGGATAAAAAATTCAGGGGATTATCAAATCCGAGGGTGAGAGTGTCATTTTTCAGCTTTAAGGGGAAAACGCGAAAGCGGTTTGCAAGGAAAGAATTGACTGTTTCCAACAATTCCGTACCTTGAGAAAAAATCGAACTATCAACAAAAGACAATCCCAGCTCCTCTATTATCAGATCACTCAGATTTTCGTTGAATATATCACTTACATTTTTTAAAATAATTTCTATGCGCTCTTGTGTGCGCTTTTGCGTTAATCTGGCTTGCTGCAATTGTTTAAAATTAACAATTCCTTTAGCTATAAGAAATTCGCTTATGAATTTTTGTCTATTCGGCATTTTTCAATTCTTTTGAGCAGGCCTGAACAAGCTGAATAAAAGATTCTGCTTTTAAACTGGCCCCTCCCACAAGAGCTCCGTCAATATCCGGCTTCTCAATTAAAGACTTCACATTATCCGGCTTCACACTGCCGCCGTACTGGATTCTTAAACTCTCACTTATTTCTTTGCCAAAATTATCCGCGATTATTTTCCTGATAAAAGCATGCACTTCCTGCGCCTGTTCAGGAGTGGCCACCTGCCCGGTTCCGATCGCCCAAACCGGCTCATACGCGATAACAATATTTTTCAAATCATCGGCGCTCAAACCTTGAAGCGCGCCGTGCACATGGTCCGCGATAATATCAAAAGTTTTGTTATCTCTACGCTCTTGGAGTCTCTCCCCGACGCAAACTATCGGCAGTAACCCTGCCTTTAACGCCGCTTTTATTTTCTTATTAACATAGTCATTTGTTTCCTTAAAAATACCGCGGCGCTCAGAATGGCCGATTATAACATATTTGCAATGCGCGTCTTTAATCATAACCGCGGAAACTTCTCCGGTAAAAGCGCCCTTTTCTTCCCAGAATAAATTCTGGGCGCCTAACTTTAAATTAGAGCCTTCTATTTCCTGGCTGACACTGTATAGAGTCGTAAAAGCAGGACAAACCAGAATATCCACGTCTTTAATGTCCTTAAGCTCGATGCTCAAACTGCGCACAAGCTCAAGAGCTTCTGTTATTGTTTTATTCATCTTCCAGTTTCCGGCAATAATTGGTTTACGCATAAATATTTACCCTCCTCGTTGAGCCCGCCTTGGCGGGCGAAACGACCTCGAACGTATGTGAGAGGCCTTATCCAATTTTTCAATGAGCACGTAATTTATGGAACAAAGTGCTCATAAATTACTGCGCGAATTGATCCCGAGTTTAGCGAGGGATCTTTAAGTAACAATTTCAATAATCCCTCCTGTTGTTTCGCAGCCTGAGAGATTTCTTTTCGTCACACGATCCCTCCTGTTGCTTCGCAACAGTTCGGGATAAGTTCGTACAAATGATTTGCATCACTACGCTCTGCAAATCATGTACTCACTTACCAACTTATAATATCATCATCTGCGCCGTTGTCATTCTGCTGATCCGGTCCATTCGACCAGATTTTATAAGGCAGCGCAATATCCATAGTATAGTGGTAATCAACCTCCCAGGGATCAATAACAGCAGCGCTCGGGATACTCCCGTTCAGATCATTTTTTTTAAAGCTCATATAAGGGCCATGCCAGTCACTGTTGGGGCTGTATGCCGCACTATCGAATAACAGGTTCACCAGATTCTGGTTACCGGCAGCAGGATACGCGCCGAAATCCACATGATAAAGCGCAAGCGCCGTTTCAAGAGACGCGATCATTGTCCTGGCCTGGTATATCTTTGCCCTTTTTTTAGCGGCAATTCCCCCGCTTAAGATCAACCCGGTAAGAATAGCAATCACCCCGAGTATTACTAAAATTTCAACCAGAGTAAAACCATCAAAAGCACTATAATTATTCTTATAAACAGTTTTTCTCATAATTGCTTAGTTAACCGCCGGTTTCTAATTATTTTATATTGTTCCGGGCGCACACACAAGGTACGCCCCTACAGGATTAATATATATTCCTACCCGCTACTCTACTATACCCGCCATGTTTTAACACGGAA
>DAOVNL010000200.1 GCA_030630245.1 Candidatus Omnitrophota bacterium
AAGTGAAGGCAATATTAATCCCGGACAATCAGGTAAAAAGAACGGATCTTTTTAAATAGAGAAATTGAACCTTAAGATGAAAAAACTGAGCGCTATAGTTCCAGCCGGGGGAACCGGAGTCAGGCTGCAGTCTAAAACAGCAAAACCGTACATCAGCTTAAATAATAAGCCGCTTTTATGGTATTGTTTAAATTCTTTGGAAAGATCCCGGAAAATCAATGATATTATTATCGTCAGCGAAAAAATTAATCTAAGGCGCGCCGGCAATTTAATTAAAAAGTTTAATTTTAAGAAAGTAAAGGCAGTTGTCGCGGGCGGGGTGACACGCGGTGAATCCGTATATAATGGCTTGAGAATGCTTGATGAAGATACTGATTATGTCCTGATCCACGACGGCGCGCGCCCTTTCCTTGAAAGCAAACTTATTGACAAATGCTTAACGGCAGTCATAAAACATAAAGCAGTGATCTGCGCCGTTCCGTGTTCTTCAACCATAAAACAGGCGGATAAGAAACTGAGAGTTGTTTCTACCTTAGACCGTAATAGTTTATGGCAAGCGCAAACTCCGCAGGTTTTTGCTTATAAGCTTATCCAAAGCGCTTACGGGAGGTTTAGAAATGAAAAAACCGGGGTTTTTGATGACGCGAGTCTTGTTGAGAGGTTAGGGCGAAAAGTTAAGATTGTTCCCGGAACTAATATAAATATCAAGATTACGACGCAAGCGGACTTAAAGATAGCAAGGGCAATAATTAAAGCAGGTTACTAAGGGTTACAAAAAGTTACAAGAGGTTACGAAAGGCTGCAAATGCCTATTATTTTGATGCCTGTTAGTAACCGATAGTAACTATAGAAAAGTTTAATTATTATTAGAGGAAGACATATGAGAGTTGGTTATGGGTATGATATTCATCAGTTGATAAAAGGTGATCATCTTTATCTTGGCGGAGTAAAAATTAAGTGCGAATATGCCTTGCTGGGTCATTCCGACGCGGATGTTCTTTTGCATGCTATTTGTGATGCCTTGCTTGGGGCAGCCGGTTGCGGTGATATCGGAGACCATTTTCCGGACACTGCTCCGCAATATAAAAATATCGACAGTAAAGTGCTTCTGGCCAAAACAGATAATATGATAAGAAAAAAGGGATATAGGATAAAAAATATAGATTGTATAATATTTTCCCAAAGTATTAAAATTTCCCCTTTTAAACCACAGATAAAAGAAGTGGTAAGCAAGGTACTGGATATTGAGCAGGAAATTGTAAATATAAAGGCGAAGACCAATGAAGAGCTTGATTCGATCGGGCAGAATAAGGCGATCGCGGCAGCAGCTATAGTTTTGCTTGAAATCCCCAGGATTTAGCCGCAAAGTTTAAAAATTTTGAAACTTAAGGAAGGTGGTGTTTGATTATGGGTACGGTGATTATATTCCTTGCGTTTTTTGTTGTTTTCAATGCGGGTATCGCGCTTATTTTCAAGGACGAGATAAAATCTACCAGGGATCGTGACCCGGCAGCGACAAATATATTAGAAATTCTTTTTACTTACTCCGGATTGCACGCGCTTATTCTGCACCGCATAGCGCACGCCTTACACGCGTTTAATATTCCTTTTATTCCCAGGTGGATTTCGCAATTTAACCGCTGGCTGACAGGTATTGAGATCCATCCCGCGGCGCTTATTGGCGAAGGATTGTTTATTGACCATGGTATGGGGGTAGTGATAGGGGAGACAACCATTATCGAGGACAATGTTACTTTGTATCAGGGGGTAACATTAGGCGGTACGGGAAAAGAAAGAGGGAAAAGACATCCCAATATCGGCAGCAATGTCGTGATCGGCGCCGGAGCAAAGGTGCTGGGCAATATTAATATCGGAGATAACTCTTATGTGGGGGCAAACGCGGTGGTTTTAAAAGATATAGCGCCCAATTCTACAGTTATAGGTGTTCCCGGAAGAATAACAAAGCAGGACGGGAAAAAGATCGAAATAGAGCTTGATCATATTCATGTCTTTGACCCTGTAATGCAGAGGATAGAAGAGCTGGAGAAAAAAATAAAAAGCCTTGAAGGGAAATAATAATGGCGATAAAGATCTATAATTCTCAAACATCGAAAAAAGAGGAATTTAAACCGCAAACCCGCGGCAAGGTAAATATGTATACCTGCGGGGTAACTGTTTATGATACATGTCATATCGGACACGCGAGATCGCTTTATGTTTTCGAGGTTATCCGCAGATACTTAAGGTTCAGAGGTTTTGATATAAAGTTTGTAAGAAACATCACTGATGTGGACGATAAAATAATAAACAAGGCAAGAGACTGGGCTAAAAGGGATAATGTGTCTTTAAAAGAGGCTTTTAACAATGTGCGCGGCTTTTACATTAAGGATTATTATGATGATCTTAAAGGATTGGGATTGCCCAGAGCAGATGTTGAGCCAAAAGCCACAGAGAACATAAAGGAAATACAGGTTTATATAAAGTCCCTGATAGATTCAGGCTTTGCTTATGAAAAAGAGGGCAATGTTTACTTCTCTCCCAGAAAACTTAAAGGTTACGGAGATTTATCGGGAAATTCTCTTGATGAGCTGAGGGAGAGTGTAAGGATCGAGGCGGATTCTTTAAAAGAGGATCCGGTTGATTTTGCTCTTTGGAAAAAGGCAAAAGAAGAGGAGCCTTCGTGGGATAGTCCCTGGGGCAAGGGAAGGCCGGGCTGGCATATTGAGTGTTCGGTAATGTCCCAGAAATATTTAGGCGAACAAATTGATATTCACGGAGGAGCCAGAGATTTAATATTTCCCCATCATGAAAACGAAATTGCCCAATC
>DAOVNL010000014.1 GCA_030630245.1 Candidatus Omnitrophota bacterium
AGCTGCAGGCTAAAAGTTTATAAAAAATCAAATTTGTTATTCTTTCTTCATTAATGAAAATTTACTTCATTTCTCTTTTAAAGCTATTGAGCAAATCATTATACCTTTTCCCTTTTGCGGAAAGGCTGAATCTGCGCCTGCGTTCGGAAAGCGCTTTTATCTTTATCCGCAGATATTCATCCGGTAAAAAATCCTTTGCTTTTTCAGCCCATTCTATTACAAGCAGCCCCTTCTGTGTAAAATATTCTTCTATTCCTAACATAGATATTTCTTTAACACCCTGAAGCCTGTACAAATCAAGGTGAAACAGATTGCCTCTTTTAACATTGTATTCCTTAATCAGCACATAACTCGGGCTGTTCACTTTTTTAGGATCAATCCCTAATGCCCGCGCCATGCCTTTAACCAGGGTTGTTTTTCCGCAGCCCAGGTCCCCGGATAAAGCAATCACGGTATTTAAAGGAATCCCGCGGCAGATATGTTCTCCAAGACGCATTGTTTCCTCAGGACTATTTGTAGTAAAATTAATCATATTAGTGTTCAATTGGATGCTGCCAGCTGCCGGTTGGCGCTGTTGCAAAATGTGCAGCTGCACCCATGGGGCACAAGCAAGGCATTCGGGAACGAACGCGGAGGCGTACTCGTCGCACGCCGCACAAGTAAGTCAGCGTTTAACGCCTCAGATGTGCGTTTTGCAACAATGCCGATTTCTAAAAATGCCGGTACCCGCATCCCCTTGGCTTCTTCAGCTTGCCTTTTTCATCTTTTATTCGCAATCCAATGCCGGCCGCGGTAATTTCACCGATACACGTTAGTTTTACTTTCTTAAAAGGCCAGCGCTCCTTTAAATCATCAGCAGATGATTCAGGAACAGTAAAAAGCAGTTCAAAGTCCTCTCCTGTATAATAAGCGTCTTCTATAGTTTTTGCATCCGGGGCAACCGGAACACATTCCTGCCAAACAACAGCGCCTTTTTTGCTCATTTTGATTATATGCCTCAGGTCACTGATCAAACCATCAGTTATATCAATCATCGCGTGCACCGGATACCGGCTTGCCAGAAACCGTGCTTCTTTAAGGCGCGGGGAAAAATCAAGATGCCCTCCTTTGCGCGACCCTCCTAATCTGCCGGTCACAAAAATAAGATCGCCCTTGCGGGCACCGCTGCGCAAGACAAACTTTTTCCCAACGGCCTCGCCGCATATGCTTACATCAATAATTATTTTATCGGCAGAATTAGTATCTCCCCCAATTATGCTCAATCCGAATTTTTTTGCCATTTTTTGCATACCGCGGTAAATACCCCGGGCAATCGAAGCCTTAAGATTTTTGGGGAATGCCACGCTTATAAGCGCGTAACGAGGCACGCCTCCCATAGCGGCAATATCGCTTAAAGAACAAGCGACTGCCTTGCGGCCTATAGACTGCGGCGGCTGATTACGCTTAAAGTGCACATCTTCAATCAGCATATCCGCGGTAAACAACAGGAATAAATTTTTTTCGAGTTTCACTACAGCAGCATCATCGCCTATGCCTTTTATCACGGATTTATGCTTGAGGCATCCTTTGGCGATGGCATTAATAAAGTTAAACTCACCAAGCTGTTTTAATGTTTTCATGATTTCATGCCGTGTTTAATTTTTCTAATTTTTTTATATTTTTAATATATGGCGGCTTTACAAGATGAGCATCAGTAACTATTCTACTAATAAGCGAATTTGGGATAACATCAAACGCAGGATTATAAATTTTAACTCCCCTCGGTACCATTGAGCATTTATACCAGCCTTCTCTTATCTCACGCGCGCTGCGTTCTTCGATAGGAATTTCTCTGCCTGAGCTTAAACTCAGGTCAAAGGTGGAATAAGGAGCAACCACATAAAACGGAATCTTATGGAACGCCGCAAGCACTGCCAGAGAATAAGAGCCTATCTTATTTGCCGCATCTCCGTTGGCAGCAATTCTGTCCGCGCCGACAAAAATTTTATCTATCCTTTTCTGCTGCATAAGGTATCCGGCCATATTATCACAGATAAGCGTCACGTCAACTTTATGCCTGTGGAGCTCCCAGCATGTAAGCCGTGCTCCCTGCAGAAGAGGCCTGGTCTCACAGGAGTAGACCTTTACATTTTTACCTAATTCATTTGCCCGGTAAAGCGCCCCCAGCGCTGTTCCGCAGCCAACCGTCGCCAGCATTCCGGCATTACAGTAAGTCATTATGCGGTCATTTTTTCCAATAAGTTCCTGGGCGCTATCCGCCATTTCCCGGCAGATTGCCTTATCCTCATCAATAATATTCAAGGCCACTTTTAACATAAGTTTTTTTATCGCCGCTACCGGTTTACCGCGGTTGGCAACCGCCGCGTTTCTCATGCGCTTAAGCGCCCAAGTCAGGTTTACCGCCGTCGGACGGGAAGACGCGATGTATTTGAAAAGCGTATTGATATTTTTCTTTAACTCAAGGTAGCTTTTTTCATTTTTTTTGCTCAGGCCCAGTACCATGCCCAAAGCCGCGGCCGCACCAATTGCCGGGGCGCCTCGTATCTTTAAACCACGTATTGCCTGCCACAGCTGTTTTACTGTTGAGCAGCGCGCATAAACCAAACGGCCGGGTAATTTAGTCTGATCGATCAGGACGATTTTACCTTTTTCCCAGGTTATTGTTTTAAACCTCATACTTCTTTTTCTCCTTTATACACCCGCGTCTGATTGCGCCCCTCACTTTTTGCTTTTTTTAATGCAGCGCCTGCCTGATAAAAAATTTCCTTTGCGCCGCCCTCCGCGTTACGGAACGAGCTGACGCCGCCGCTTACCGTAAGGCTGATCTCTTCATCCTTGCTGCCAAACTCCGAAGTTACAACAAAGTGTCTTAACCTCTCAACCGCCAGATAAGAATCATCCAGCTTTGTTTCCGGCAGCAGCCAGCCGAATTTGTCTCCTCCGTACCGGCACAATATATCCGCGGAGCGGATATTGCCGTCAATCATTTCCGCCAATTTTTTTAATATACGGTCTCCGGTAACATACCCCAGCCTGTCATTTATCTGTCTGAAGTGATCGATATCAACGATCGCGCAGCAAAATTCCCGCTTATATCTTGTGCTTCTTTTGATCTCATCCTCAATACGATGCTGAAAATACATTTTGTTATAAACATTGGTCAATGCATCCATTACCGGGTATTTGATAAGCGAATCGATCGCCTTTTTGGCATGCAGCAAATTTCTTATTCTAAGAAGCAGTTCTCTTTCATCGGCAGCCTTATTTAAAAAATCAGAAGCGCCCATTTCAAGCCCGATCAGCTTTTCATCGATTGTGCAAGCCGCAGTATGAAAAAGCACGGGCACATGAGCATGCTTTTCATTTTTTCTTATTCTTCTGCAGATTTCAAACCCATCTATATCGGGAAGCAGCATATCCAAAATAACCAGGTCTATTCCTTGTTCTTCCAGAACATCAAATGCCTTTTCTCCTGTCTCAGCGATGAAAAGTTCATAAGGCTCATTTTTCAGCTTCTGTGTCAGAAGTTCCAAATCATTGCGATTATCTTCAACAACAAGAACTTTACTTTTCATCGCCCCACTCCTTTCAAAATATTATTTTCTGCCGTAAAAACTGATTTGATTACGCCCGCCTCTTTTTGCCTGGTATAAAGCTACGTCGGCCTGAGTAACCAGTTCATCCATGCCCAGGGCTCCCCCTTCGATAAGCGAGCTTATACCAACGCTTAAAGTAATGCTTATAGGATTATCGGACTTATTGAAAACTGTCTTTTCAACAATACGGCGTACTCGTTCGGCAGTAACAAAAGCCCCCGGAAAATTTGTTTCCGGCAGCACCAAACCGAATTCATCTCCGCCATAGCGGCAAAGTACATCGGCTGCGCGGATATTGCGGCGCAGTATTGCCGCCACATGCCGCAGAACATCATCTCCGACAGGATGCCCATACGTATCATTAACGTCTTTAAAATGGTCCACATCTATGATTACGCAGCAAAATTCACGGTCATAACGCCGGCCGCGTTCAAATTCATCCATTAAACGGTGCTGAAAATATCTGCGATTATATACATGGGTAAGACTGTCGATAACAGAAAGCTTGACCATTTCATCATACTGTTTCTTATAACGCAGCAGATTCTTTATGCGCAATAAAAGTTCACGTTTATCACAACCCTTGTCCAGAAAATCAGCAGCGCCCAGCCGCAATCCAAGAAGTTTATTGTCCATATTAACAGCAGAGGTAAAAAAAAGTATGGGGATGCTTAAGAAACGTTCTTCTGAACGCAATATTTTACATATTTCAAATCCATCCATGCCGGGGAGAAGCAGATCAAGAATAACTATATCCGGCCGGTTTTTTTCAAGCATCTCAAAAGCAGTTTTTCCGTCAGGCGCGTGTATAACCGCGTATTTTTCTTTTGCCAGTGCCGCTTGTAGAAACTGGAGATCTTTCTTGTTGTCCTCCACTATAAAAATTTTACTTGCCACTTTTTTTTCTCCCGCTTAAGAACCGTAAGTAGACTGCATTATCAGGACACATTTCACCACAGCAAAGGCAAGGAATACTTGCTTTCGATTTCACCTATCGATTAAATAAATCAAATATTAAAAAACAAACGCGCACTTCTTGTTGTAATATCCGCTACTTTTCCCTCATCCATTTTTTTTATCCCGGCAACCTCCTGAGCGATGTATCGCGTATATGACGGTTCATTGCGCTTGCCTCTTTTTGCCTGCGGAGTGAGAAACGGCGCATCGGTTTCAAGAAACATCTCTTCAAGCGGCACATAAGAAACAAGAGCCCTCAGATCATCGGCTTTTTTATAAGTGATATTCGCTGTAAATGATACCTTAAACCCTAAGTCCAAACAGTTCCTAAGAAACTCTTTGTTCCCGGAAAAACAATGCACCACAGCCTTTGTCCGGCCTTTCAGATTATCTTTTAATATTGCAAGCAGGTCATCATGGGCATCCCGGCAATGAAAAATAATCGGCAGCTCCTTTGCTTCGGCTATTTCAATAAAAACACATAAGAGTTCCTGCTGCTTTAATTTTATTTTTCTGTCGATTGATATCTGCCCGGGCTCATGGTTGTAATAATCGAGGCCGACTTCTCCCAGCGCAACAACTTTTTCATTTTCAATAAGCTCTCTTAGCCTCCTCAGCTCATCCTCGCCGGTTTTAAGCACATAATGCGGATGGATCCCGGCTGCAGCAAATATGAAATCATACTCCGCCGCCAGTTTTAAAGACTCAACGGCGGTGCTTAAATCCACGGCAACATTTATTATATAACCTATACCCTGCTCTTTCGCGCGGTTTATAACCTCTTGTCTGTCAGCATCGAACTGTTTAAAATTAAGATGGCAATGAGTATCAATCAGCATTTTCTATCCTGGGGAACAACGGCTTGCCTTTTTTAACTTTTTCCTTACCGAACTGCTCCTTGATTGCCTCTGAGGTCTGGGGCATGAACGGAAAGAGATTTACCCGCACCTTTTTGATCACACGCGCAAGCACAAAAATAAAATCCTTTAATTCCTCTTCCTTTTTTTCTTTAAACAAAATCCATGGCTTTGTGTCTTCAATAAATTTATTCGCGGCATTTATTACTTCCCATATCTTAGCAAGGCTTTGAGAAAAATTATATTCCCGCATCTGCTTATCCACCGCGCCGCTTAGCCTGTCTGCCAAAGCAAACAATTCCTTGCCTGTTTTTTCACCGTAACTCTGCGGAAGATCGCCTTGAAGGTATTTTTCTACCATGGTCAAAGATCTGTACACAAGATTCCCCAGGTCATTGGCCAGATCGCTGTTGATGCGCCTGATCAGCGCCGCCTCACTAAAATTCCCATCTTCTGTGAAAGAAAACTCACGCAGCAGAAAATAGCGCAGGCTGTCTGCCCCGTACTTTTCGGCTAATTCCACGGGGTCTACCGCGGCCCCTGTACTTTTTGATATCTTTTCTCCGCCCAGGTTAATAAATCCGTGCACAAAAACAGATTTAGGCAGCTCGATATCCGCAGCCAGCAGGATAGACATCCAGACCATGGTATGAAACCAGAGGATATCCTTGCCGATCATATGTATATCAGCAGGCCAGAATTTTTTAAAACGTTCGCTGTCCGGATATCCCGCGGCGCTGACATAATTTATCAGGGCATCGAACCAGACAAAGATCACATGCTTTTCATCACCCGGCCAGGGAATTCCCCAGGTAAAATTCGAACGCGATACGCTTAAATCCCGCACCCCCTCTTTTATCCTGTTGATTATTTCATTGCGCCGGGTTTTCGGGAAAATAAAATCTTCGTTTTTTTCGATATGCTCCAAGACCTGCTGCTGATATTTGCTCATTTTGAAAAAATAGCCTTCCTCTTCTATCCAGTCCGCTTTCTTGCCGTGTACCGGGCAATCACCCTGATTAAGATCGCGTTCGGAATAAAAAGATTCACAGTCGACACAATAAAAACCTTCGTATTTGTCTTTATAGATATCTCCCTTTTGCTTTGCTTTTTCAAGCAATGCAAGAGCAACTTTAATATGCCTTTGCTCTGTGGTACGGATAAAATCATCATTTGAAATATTAAGCACTTTGCAAAGCTTTAAAAACTCCGCGGTCATCTTATTAACAAAATCCTGGGGGGTTTTATTATCACGCTTAGCGTATTTTTCTATTTTCTGCCCGTGTTCATCGCTTCCTGTGCAGAAAAAAACCTCTTTGCCTTTTAGCCTGTGCCAGCGCGCTATTACATCCGCTAAGATTTTCTCGTAAGCATGCCCGATATGCGGCTTGCCTGAAGGGTAGTCGATTGCCGTAGTTATATAAAATTTATTTCTTTTTTCCATGTTTCTTTTTGCATTTTTCCTTTAATGAAATTTCCATTTTTCTCTCATCATCCAACTCGACTTCAACCGTCTGCTTCAGAGTATGCACCGCAATAACCCTACCCCGGCCCTCCGGAGTTTCAATATACTGGCCCTCTTTAGGCAGGCATTTGGAGAATTCTTTATAGGTATGATATTCATACCCCAGGCAGCACATAAGCCGCCCGCAAAGCCCGGAAATCTTTTCCGGATTCAAAGGCATGTTCTGCTGCTTGGCCATGCGAATTGTAACCGGCTCAAAGTCTTTTAAAAAAGCCGCGCAGCAAAGTTTTCTGCCGCAAACACCAAACCCTCCGAACATCTTCACCTCATCGCGTACCCCTATCTGCTTAAGCTCTATCCGGGCTTTAAAAAGATGCGCCAGGTCCCGGACAAGCTCTCTAAAATCAATGCGCCCTTCCGCGGTAAAGTAAAAGATTACTTTACTGCGGTCAAATGAGTATTCGGCCTCAACCAATTTCATCGACAGCTTGCGCTCTTGTATTTTCTTCTGCGCTGTATCAAAAACGCTTTTTATCTCTTGCCGGTTTTTTGCGATTTGCTCCAGATCCTTGGGGGCAGCTACCCTGATGATGGGCTTGATCGTACCTTTAATTTTTTCAGCAGTCGCACGTTCTACATCAGAAATAACACATCCATAGTCAACACCCCGTTCAGACTCAACAATAACAATATCCAGCGGTTTAACTTGAATGTTGTTTGTATTAAAATTTGTAATTTTGCCTTGCTTGCGCAACCTGACTTCAATAATCTTCAATTTAATCACCTCAATAAAAGCCATAGATTATAGATCAGAACTACTTTTGTTAATAGTTTTGATCAGTAAATCTATAGACAGTTTTGTATTTGCATTGCCGTTAATATAGTATTTCGCGCGCAGCGCCTCATCAATAAGCATCTGGATGCCTGCTGCGGAAAAGTTTTCCGACCAGCGCCGCAGAGTTTGTCCGGATTGGCCGCTCATAAAATTTACGGCCTCAACTCCCAGTTTTATCATAAGCATATCCCTGAATACACATACTAATTCCCGCAGCAAATCCCCAACCTGGTTTCTCTCGATGCTGCCGATATCCTCATATAATTTTTTTTGCGTTTTTTTGTCATCTTTATCGAAAAACCCCGCGATAAGATGATCCCTTTCTTCAAAATCAGCATAGCTGCCTGATGTGTCTTGAGAAAAACGAATCCGCTGACAGCGCGAGACGACCGTAGGCAGCAGTTGGCTTACGCTCTGTGTGATTAAAATCAGCACCACCCCCGCAGGCGGTTCCTCAAGCGTTTTCAGCAAGGCATTTGCCGCGGCCACGCTCAAACGCTCCGCGTCCCGTATAATAAATATCTTCTTTTGCGCCTGAAAAGGCTTTATGCTAACACGCTCTTTAAGCAGGCGGATATCTTCAATCTTTATTACTGAAGATCCGCCGCCGGCTTCAAGCCGGTAAATGTCCGGGTGGCTGCCTTTCTCAAGCATCCGGCAATCATTACACTGGCGGCAATATCCAGTGTTCTCCTTGACTCTTGAGCAGAATAGCCCCTTAGCCATCTCCAGGATTTCTTTTCCAATGATATCTTTATCCGGCCCTTCGATCAAAAAAGATCCGGACTGAATTGTTTTTATCAACTCTGCCGCGCAGACAGCCGTGCTATCTGCTTTTTTTAGATTTAAGCACACTTAAAAAGATCTCCCTTACCTTATCCTGAATGCAAGCCGCGTCTTCTTTTACATTAATGATTTTAATTCTTTTCGGATTTTCTTCGGCAAGCCTCAGGTATCCCTGTCTCACTCTTTCATGAAAAGCCAGTTTTCTTTTCTCAAAACGGTCATTTCTCCCGGAGCGCACAAGCCCGATCTTGGGGTCTATATCAAACAAAATAGTCACATCGGGGATTGCCGTACCCATAGCAAGCTTATTTAACTCACTTATGAGCTTAAGATCCACTCCCGACCCATAACCCTGATAAGCAAGGGTCGCGTCTGCATAGCGGTCCAGGATGACCACGTCTTTTTTTTCAAGCGCCGCCTCTATCTTTTGCCTTCTTAATTGGTCGCGGGCCGCAATAAAAAGCAGGGTTTCCGCGAAATGGCTGAGACTGCCTTTACTGTATAACAGGATATCGCGTATCTGTTCACCTAAAGCAGAGGATCCGGGCTCTCGCAAGACAGTATACTTTATACCTTTATTCTTTAAATAATTGCATAAACACCTGCTTTGCGTACTCTTGCCAGTACCTTCAATACCCTCAAAACTAAGTAAAATTCCACGCTTTTTAGACATAATTCACCTATGCGGCGCTGTTGCAAAATGTACAAATGAAAGGCATTCGGGAACGAACGCGGAGGCGTACTCGTCGTACGCCGCACAAGTGAATGAGCGAATAACGCCTCAGATGTGCGTTTTGCAACAGCGCCCCATGTGATTTTAACAAATATCTCCTTACATAGCAAGCCTTTCCAAATTCTTTAGACTTTTTAAAAAGTTGACATAAAATTTGGCGGGAAAAAGCAAACGCAGGGCAAATTTAATCCCGCCGTTTTGCGGCTGGGACAACACGTCATTGTTTAATAATATTTATTATTTTCTTTGAGTTATATTTTCCTTTCACAATCAAAACATCCGATTTGCTTACATTAAAGTATTCTGCCAAAAATTCAAGGACTTTTTTATTTGCTTTACCGCGCTCCGGCGTTGCGGTAACTTTCACGATAAATTCCCCTTTGGCCTTTTTAATAATCTGATTTTTTGCAGCGTTAGTAATAACTTTGATGCTAATAAACATAATGTAGGTTCCCTGATCCCGGAAATATCCTGGTTTATCATACAAATCGATATTCTAAATCATTTTGTGTCTTTATTCGCTGCTTTACATACGCGCATTTCCAGCGTCCCGGCCAGTCAACATGTAAAATCGTTCTAATCGATACACATTCAAAAAATTTACCTGATCGTGTTTTCTGTATGCCCCCCCTGGAGTCGTAGATATCGCACAGATATTTTCCGTCAGTCCGCAGGATAAGATGAATACAGGCATCATCACCTGCCCCGCAGCAATTGCCGCAACGCAAACAAGTATCCTCAAATTCTTTTTCTTTCTGTAATTGGTAAATTTTATAATCCATCTTTTAGTTTAAAAATAGTATTTTTTACGATAACATAGTAATAATACTCGGCCAATGAAATTAACTTATTGCCTTCTCCTCCTTGGATAGATTTTCCGGTTATCATGCAGGATATACTTCTAACTTATTGAGCTTGTCTTTTACATGGGTATTAAAATAGCATAACACTGCTATTAAACCATTAAAATATGCCCTATCAAACAGCTTAGATGCTCAAAGTCATTTTTTAAAACAATAACATACCAATAGCGTAAATATATATAATTAAAAACGCCAATTTACACCAAAGGTGATTTGGGGAATAAAGGTTTTATAAGTACCATCAATAGATGTACTACTGCC
>DAOVNL010000137.1 GCA_030630245.1 Candidatus Omnitrophota bacterium
TAAAAAAGTTTATCGCAAATATGTGAAAAAGCCTTTCCCCGCCAAAGCAAAAGACCAGCTTATGTCGGCTGTCAATGCGGTTTTCGGCTCATGGAATATTCCCCGCGCGGTAACCTATAGAAGAATAAACAAGATCTCAGGATTGCTTGGAACTGCCGTTAACGTGCAGGCAATGGTTTTTGGAAACATGGGAGAGACCTCTGGTACAGGGGTTGCTTTTACACGAAATCCTTCCACAGGTGATAAAGAATTTTTCGGCGAGTTCCTGATCAATGCTCAGGGTGAGGATGTTGTTGCCGGTATAAGAACTCCTGAGCCGATATGCGACCTGAAAAAAGAATGGCCGCATATTTACAAAGAACTCAATGGCATCCGTAATAAACTTGAGAAACATTACAAGGATATGCAGGATGTAGAGTTTACTATACAAGAGGGTAAATTATTCATGCTTCAGACAAGAACCGGAAAACGTACCGGGTTTGCTGCGGTAAAACTTGCTGTAGATATGGTCAATGAAAAGATGATCTCACCTAAAGAGGCTTTAATGCGTGTTGAAGGTGATCAGTTGAACCAGCTTCTTTTTCCAATCTTTGATCTAAAAGCAAAGGCCAAGGCAAAGGTACTCGCCAAGGGCCTTCCGGCAGGCCCGGGAGCCGCGTCAGGCCAGGTTGTATTTAGTGCTGAGGCCGCGGAAGACTGGAAGAAAAAAGGAAAGAAAGTTATTCTTGTTCGGCATGAGACGTCTCCTGAGGATGTTGCCGGTATGGCAGCCGCTATGGGTATTCTTACCTCAACGGGCGGTATGACATCACATGCTGCTGTTGTTGCCCGCGGATGGGGTAAATGCTGTATCGCGGGCTGCAGTGCTTTGAACATTAATTACGCGAAAAAGCAAACAACCATAGGCAATATAGTTATTAAGGAAGGTGACTGGTTATCCCTTGACGGTTCTACTGGTGAGGTAATGCTCGGGCATATAAACACATCTTCAAGCCCGGTAATTGCCGGAGTTGTTGAGAATAACGCCAGCGCCAGGAAAAGCTCTATCTACAAGATGTTTATGCAGATAATGAAATGGGCCGATCAGTACCGCAAGCTTAATGTCCGCACCAATGCCGACACACCTAAAGATTCTCTTGCTGCGCGGCGGCTGGGAGCTGAAGGTATAGGGTTGACCAGAACCGAGCATATGTTTTTTGAGGGCAAGAGAATCTGGGCTATTCGCGAGTTTATTCTATCGCAGGATACGGAATCAAGAGAAAAGGCGCTGAAGAAGCTGCTTCCTTACCAGCGTAAGGATTTTGAAGGAATATTCAAGCAAATGAACGGATTGCCGGTCACAATTCGTCTGCTTGATCCGCCTTTGCATGAGTTTCTGCCGAATGACGCCACGGGGCAGAAAGAAATGGCCAAGCGCTTAAAGATCTCTCCGGCTAAGGTTTCTGAGCTTGTGACCAAGCTCCATGAACTTAATCCTATGCTCGGGCATCGCGGATGCAGGCTTTCGATCACCTATCCTGAGCTTTGCGTAATGCAGACAACGGCTATTATTGAGGCGGCATGTAATATGTCTAAAAAAGGCATCAAGGTAATGCCTGAGATCATGATCCCTTTGATCGGGACAAAGGCAGAGTTTGATTTTCTTGAGCCGATTGTGCGCCGGACAGCTGACAGCATTATCAGTAAATCAAAAGCAAAAGTAAAATATATGGTCGGAACTATGATCGAAATTCCGCGTGCCGCGCTTACCGCTGATGAAGTGGCTGAGAATGCGCAATTCTTCTCTTTCGGTACCAATGACCTAACCCAGATGACGTTTGGGTACAGCCGCGATGACGCGGGCGTTTTCCTGCCGGATTATCTTGAGAAGAAGGTCTTACCGGATGATCCGTTCCAGACAATTGACCAAAACGGCGTCGGAAAACTTGTTCAAACAGCCGTAACCCTTGGCAGAAAAACCAGAAAGACTCTTAAATGCGGAATTTGCGGTGAACACGGCGGTGAGCCGGTTTCTGTAAAGTTCTGTCACAATGTTGGGCTTAACTATGTAAGCTGTTCGCCTTACAGAGTTCCAATAGCAAGGCTTGCGGCAGCACAGGCTGTAATAGAGGAAAAAAAGTGAGATAAATGATATGGCAATGGATCCGATAAGGTTATACCTTAAAGACATTAAAAATATTCCTCTTTTGACTCCGGAGGAAGAGTTGAAGATTTCCAAAAGAGCCAGAAGAGGAAATGCCGAGGCGTGTAAATTGATGATACGTTCAAACCTGAGGCTGGTAGTTAATATCGCAAAAAAATACAGCTTCTTAGGTGTGCCGATCACGGATTTAATTGAAGAGGGTAATCTTGGTTTAATGCGTTCAGTCAAGAAATTCGATCCTAAAAAAGGGTATCGATTCAGCACCTATGCCGCGTGGTGGATCCGCCAGTATATAACACGGGCAATTGCCAATCAAAGCAAAACGATCCGAGTACCTGTGTATTTAACGGAAACGATCACTAAGTGGAAACGTACAACGGAAAAACTTACACAAAAACTCGGCCGAACGCCTTCTGTGCAGGAAGTTGCTAAGAAAATGCGTATTCCGGTCAAAAAGGCCCGGCGTTTGTGTGAGATTGTTACCAGAACAACATCATTGCATAAGCCTATCGGTGAGGATTCTTCGGGCGAATTCATGGATTTGATCGAAGATCAATCAGTTACCTCTCCGTTTGAGGAGCTGAGCCGCCTACTGCGTCAGGAAAAGATTGCTGAATTGCTTGAAAAGATGTCGGAGAGGGAAAAGCAGATCCTAATACTTAGATACGGGCTTGAAGACGGAACATTCCGCACTTTAGAGGAAACAGCAAAAAACTTCAATATCAGCAGAGAGCGTGTCCGCCAGATCGAAAATAACGCATTAAAAAAACTGAAGCTTTATTTAACGGAATATGATTAAATGAAAACAGTTGATAAATTGACAAAGGCAATAAGAGATGTTTCGGATTTCCCTAAAAAGGGTATTATATTTAAAGATATAACTACTGTATTGCAGGATCCTAAATGCTTTAAACAGGCTGTGGATTTGCTCTATAAGCGGTGCAAGGGAAAAAAAATAGACTATGTTGTCTGTGTTGAAGCAAGAGGATTTATTTTCGGTTCCGCGCTGGCTTATAAATTGAATGCAGGGCTGGTTTTAATTAGAAAAAAAGGAAAGCTGCCCTATAAGACCCATAGCGTGACTTACGCATTGGAGTACGGGAAAGATACGCTTGAGATTCATCAGGATTCAATTAAGGCAAACGGCCGCGTCTTGATAATCGACGATTTGCTGGCAACTGGCGGAACTATCCAAGCGGTATGCAAACTGCTTAATAAATGCAAGGCCAGAATTGTCGGTATTGGATTTTTTATCGAACTGTTATTCCTGAAGGGGCGTAAGAAACTGCAAAAATACCCTGTGACCTCTATAGTCAAATTTTAAGACAGGATGGTTGTTTCTATTCCAATCCTGAGCGAGGCTGACCCGAATATTTCACAGTATAATCTACTATGCACACAAATTGCCGTACATCTAAGGCGTTGCGCTTCCTGAAGCTTCCTCGACGTACCACAGAGGGTACGCTAGCGGGAGCTTCAGTTGCGCGCCTTATATCTGTACGACACTTTGCATGCTCGTTACGACTATACCATGAAATGTCCGGGTTAATAACCTCGCTTTTTTTGAAATAACATAAATATATTGGGACTGTTGCAAAACACAGTTCACGCAAATTCACACAAATTAAAATACGAATTTAACAAAAAGTATCGACGAGCTATTCGTGAATATTTATTAAATATTAGTGATAATTCGTGTGGCTTTGCCGTTTTGCAACA
>DAOVNL010000130.1 GCA_030630245.1 Candidatus Omnitrophota bacterium
AAAAAACAAAAGTCTAAAATTATCTATAGATATATTCACTATTGGTATCGGTGTTTTTACAACTTTACCGACAGAAACAACCAAACATTTCAAAATCGTCATATAATGTTTTTTAACCGAGCATAAATTATTCGAACCAGTGTAACTCGCAGGTTACCCACAAGCAACCTTGTCTTGGAATTGTCTGAAAATAATAGTATTGATGTAAGATAAAGAAGTGTGCGATAATGTTAAGATATGAATGAAAATTTCAGCTTGGTAAAAATTTGTCCTATTCTCGAAGATGAATTATATATATTTCTGAAAAAGTGTGATATTTATAATTTTCATGGAAGCATCCTGGAATGATATTAAAAAGAATATTGCTATTCGGATTTTGAGAGGAAAATATGGCAGAAAAAGAATTTGATTTTTTAGATATTTTACTCACTATTGCAAAACATAGAAAATTTATTTTTTTCACTACGCTGATTATCAGTATTCTAGCTATTTGTTATAGCCTGATGGCAACCAAATATTGGAAATCTTCTGCCTCAATCATTCCCGTGAAGGGTGAAAGCGCGTTTAACATTTCCAGCTACCTGGGAATGCAAAGCAATTTTCTTAATATCAGCCTGCAGCCCGAAAGCGCCGAATTGATGATGATCATGAAAAGCCGCACTTTCAGTAAAGATGTAGTGGAGCAATTCAATTTAGTAAAATATTTCAACATTTCTTCTGAAGACAGCTTGATTTCAATTGAAGCTGCTATAACGCAATTACGGGAAACAATGCTGACCCTTTCCCTGAATGATGAAACCGGATTAGTCTCTATGACAATCGAGTCGCGAGATAAATTTTTATCCGCTGAAATCGCAAATTATTACTTAACCCACCTGGATCAATATAACAAAGAGCAAAAAATGACCAAGGGCCGTGAGAAACGGATATTTTTGAAGACCCGAATCGACAACCTTAAAAAAACGATAGATTCTCTTCTAATTTCCGTGAAGAATTTCCAGGAAGAAAATCAAATTTATGATATCGACAATCAAACCAGTAAAATGATAGGCCTTTACTCCAATCTGATTTCTGAGAAGTTAAAAAACAGCATAGCGCTGGAATTAATTAAAAAATTCATCAAAAGTGATTCTCCTGAATTGATGCGCCTGCAATACAAAAATTCGATTCTATCTGAAAAGATATCAAATCTTAAACATTTAAAAGAAAATGACGCTGAATTTACTTTAAGTCTTTTGGAACTGCCTGAATTACAAATGGGATATTCGCAATTACAATTAAATTTGCTTATCAACAAGAAAGTTTACGAATTTTTATACCCTCAGTATGAATCCGCCAAAATCGAGGAAAACAGAGATTTGCCAACTATAAATGTTGTCGACAGGGCAGTCCCCGCCGGCAAACGCTCAAAACCAAAGAGAACTATTCTTGTTATAGCGGCTTTTATCTCCGCACTAATTCTATCGGCCGGATATTCTCTGCTGAGAGAAGCCGCAAAATCCTATTTGCTTAACCCTGTTAATAATAATAAGTGGGATTCCATTAAGAGCCTGATATTTAAAAATGACTTTAAATAAAGAAAAAATTGTTTGTTTCTCCGCTTTTAGCGGGATTTTATTATTTACAGGCCTTTTAATAATAAATCCCAGATACTGCTCGATTTTCCTCCTTCCGGCATTTCTTTATCTGGGTTTTAAAACCTTAATGTCAAGAAAGTGGCTCTTTTTCATATTAATATCTATCTTTACAATGTTGCCGCAATTAAACAGATATGGAATTTTGCCGTATCTGTCAACTAAGCTTGTCTTTTTTCTGCTCATAGTAAGTTTGATCTATTTGTTAGTTAAATTCAGATATAATCATACATATTTTATATGGATTTTATTCACACTAATAATCGTTTCTCAAGTAATAAGGGGCAAATATTACAATTATGACAGTTTTTATCTTTTAAACGGCTCTATCAAATTAATTTTTTATCCTGTAGGGTTCTTTTTTGCTGTTTCTTTATTTAAGGATAAAAAATTTAATGAGAATTTCTTAAAATCACTATTATTATTATTTTTAATAATCGGGTTTGTTGTTTCATTACAAACGATCGGATATCATTTATTTCTGACTCATGGCAATAGAGTAATAACCCGCCAGACGAATATATTACTTATAAGCCTAATCGTTTCATTGAGTCTTATATATTTCTACAAACTGAATACAATAACAAAGGCAATTCTCATAGCGCTATCGATTCTATATGTGTTAGGAATATTTCTTTCCATGCAGCGTTCGTTGTTCGTTGCAACGATAGTATCTGTCCTCTTCTTTACTGTAATATGCATTAAGACCGCCAAAAAGAAATCTAAAACAATAGTCACATTGATAATTATTGTTTCAATTGTCACCGCCGCAATGTTTATAATCACGCCCAATTTAACATTTGATAAAAATATTTCATCCCGGAGCGGCAAATCCCTGCAGGCGGGTATAGAAACTCCCAGTTTACAGATAAGATTATTAACCTATCTTCGAACATATCATATAATCAAAAAAAATGTTTTGTTTGGACAGGGAGTAGGAGATACAATCATATTGCCTTATTTAAACCAACGAGTAATAAACAGTGTCGATAATAGTTATCTGGTAATAATCTGGAAATTGGGATTATCGGGATTTCTGGTTTTTGCATCAATCTACTTTATATTTATAAAAAAAGCTGTTTACATCATACGAAATTCAAAAAACCGATTATATCTAGTTACTTCCATAGTATTACTTAGTTCGATTGTTGGCCAGTTGGTAACTGGTTTGGCTTGTACCATAATGTGTCTCTATCATTTTAATTTTATCTGGGGGGCATTAATTGGAGTTATCTATTATCTCTATGACGAAGTTCGCGCGTGCGCCCGAGAATAATGCCTCACCGCAATACCTACAAAGGGCCCGCTTTAACCCATTATTTCAATTATCGGAAAACTTTTAGCTTTTCTGTTTTATCTTTCACTGCTAATATTAAGAAACTTGATTGAAAGGTTGGTAAATTGAAGAAGAAAAATCATAAAATCCGTATCGCTCTGGCACAGATTAATCCAACAGTAGGAGATTTTTCCGGCAATTTCAAAAAAATCAAAAAAATGGCCGTAGAGGCCCGCGAGGCCGGCGCCGAGATCATTGCCTTTCCGGAACTAGCTATTTGCGGATTTCCCCCTGAAGATCTGCTTTTTAAACGCCTTTTTATTCAAGAGTGCGAGGCCGCTCTTCAAAAAATTGCTTCCTGTTCCGAGAAAATAGTAATAGTTATAGGCGCGCCGGAGTTGGTCGATTCCCGGGGAGATAAAAAACTGTATAATTCCGCGTATATCCTGCTGAATGGCAAGATAGTCACGCGCTATAGAAAAATTAATCTTCCCAATTATGGTGTATTTGACGAAAAGAGATATTTCTCTCCCGGAAACACCGCACTTACAGCGCGGATTGGAAAAACTACTATCGGATTTACTATCTGTGAAGATATCTGGGTTAAAAATGGCCCGGCTACTATAGAATCCAAGGAGCTTCTGGCTGATATAATAATAAATCTGTCGGCCTCCCCCTATCACAAGAACAAATGCCGCGAAAGGGAAAAACTGATACAGAAAAGAGCAAAGGAAACCAATGCTGTTCTTTGCTGCGTTAATCCGGTAGGCGGGCAGGATGAACTTGTATTTGACGGTACAAGCCTTATCGCCGGGGCTGACGGAAAAATAATAGCCCGCGCAACTCCATTCGAAGAAGAGCTTATCATTGCTGATATCTCATTTACTCCGAAGAAAAAGAAAAAGCAGGGTTCCACTTCGATCTCCGACGCGAAAATTGCTCTTGAGACAATAACTCTACCGAAAATCCCTCCTTTGAAATCTATAAAAAAAATCAAACCCCATCTTGCCGAACACCTGGACCCGGATAACGAGCTTTACAAAGCCCTTGTCACCGGGACCCGCGACTACACACTCAAAAACGGATTTAAAAAAGTGGTGCTCGGCCTGAGTGGAGGT
>DAOVNL010000088.1 GCA_030630245.1 Candidatus Omnitrophota bacterium
ATTGCTTTTAATCACACCTTTTACCTGCTTAATACACCCATGCACAAAAGCGATATAAGCCTTTTTTACTTTTCTCCGGCGGAATTGATCCATTATAATCTGCTGATTATTTCTGCCTTTTGCAAAAACAATTACTCCCGATGTTTCTTTATCCAGACGGTGGCAAGGTAAGACCTTATGCGGCATTTTCCCCCTTTGCATTTGCTGACGCAAAAGAAAGACCAGATCTTTTCCTTTTGCATCAGGAGCCGGCACACTAAGAATTCCGCTGCGTTTATTAACAATTATCAGAGTTTCATCCTCATAGATAATCTGTATTGTTTTTTTTTGCGTCATTAATTTTTCCTACCGCTTTTAATTCAAATGACCCGTTTAACAACCCGGACGAACAAAAAAAGAGCCGGAATAAATACTCTTTCCGGCTCCTTTTTTCACTATCCCTTCCTTACTTACTGGCCGCATCACCCGGATTTGTCCCGGCCTTGATTTCATCCGCGTTTGTTACCCCGTCACCATCACTGTCTGACGCATCAATTGCTTTAACTGCTTCAACACTCCTACCCTGATCCTTATAAACCTTGCCGTATTCATTTAAATCCTTAAAATTTCCCTGGGGATGGCATACTGTACAGCCGACCGTAGCATCAGAATGAACTTTTTGAACATTCTCACCGTCTGACATAGCAGCGAAAGAATAAGTTAAAAAACTTAGAAGAATTATCGCTATTAAAATAAAATGAAGATTTTTTAATTTAGTCAAGGCGCTCTCCTTTTTAAATTTAAAATACTCTAATTCCCTTATAAAGTCAATATTTTTCAAAACTCCATTTTAAAGGGCAGTTTTTCCCCGCCAGGATAAAATTAATTATTCCGATTTTTATCTGATAATTCCAGCTGATTTTTCAAGAATTATCCATTTTTTTCCTTATAATTACAATCTTGCTTAAATTGGTGAGAATTTTAGGAGGAGTGACAAAAATTCAATCTTTTGAAACCTGGAACCCCGCCCCAAAGGCGGAAAGTTTTTTCATCCTGGCATAAGCCAATTTGAAATCTAAAATTTTATTCTTACTTCCCCGCCTTTGGGAATTCGCAACATCCTTGTTCTACAAATTTTAATCGGGATCTGAATCTATTATTCTTAATCAAAGTTGCACCAGCAATTTGTTATTTTTTCTTTTTCTTAGCTACTTTCTTTTTTGCTGGTTGCTTTTTTGCTACTTTTTTCTTTGCAACTTTCTTCTTTGCTGCTTTTTTCTTTACTACTTTTTTCTTTTTCACTACCAAAATATTCACCCCCTTTCCTATAAATATTTACGTCATAAAATTTCTTACATGCCGTCCCCACAATATCTTGGTATGTTTATTTTCTGCTACACAATATAGCCTCGTACTACATATTGTATTTACAATTTATAATATACAACATTATATACTCTTATTTCAAGAAAAAAATTAAAAAAATTTTTTATTTTGAAAAAATTTTTGGGAATGATTTAAAAAAGGCAGGGTTTTTATCTGATTTTTCCTTCTCTTATTTCAAAAGAAAGAATTACGGCTTCCGCTATTTCTTTCATGGGCAAACGTTTGCTCATGCTGGATTTTCTAAGCAGTTTGTAAGCATCATCTTCTGAAAAATTGTTTTCGCGCATTAAGATCCCTTTTGCTCTTTCAACCCTTTTCCGGGTTTCAAGTTCTTCCTGTACAATTTTGGTTTTTACTAAAAGCTCAGTATTTTCAATTGCGACCGCTGCCTGACTCGCGAGAGTACTTAAACGGTTAATATCATTTTTGCCGAACTTATAAACTTGAGTCGTATAGCAGTTAATAACACCGATCACTCTGCTTTTTACCAACATCGGCACGCTTAACATTGAGACCAGATTCTCTTTTTTAGCAAGTGTTTTCTCTTTGTAACTTTTATCTTTTGAAACATCAAGTATGACCGTGGGCTTTTTATTTTTTGCGACAAGCCCGACAATTCCTTCACCCACTTTTATTTTTCTTTCCTTTACATATTCTCTGCTCATTGACTGCGTCGCTTTAATTTTTAATGATTGCGTTTTTTCATCAAGAAGCCATAAAGAGCAAATCTTTGCTTTCATAACGTTTGCGGTTAAAGTAACGATAAGCTTGAGCATATCCTCAAGATAAAGATCGCTTGTAATCGCTTTGCTGATTTTACTCAATGCATCAATATAAGATTTTGAAGAATTCTCTTTCATTTTATCACCTGTTTAAAGAAGCTTTTATAAATTCTTTGAACAAAGGATGCCCGTTGTCCGGTTTTGATTTGAATTCAGGATGGAACTGACAGGCAACAAACCATGGGTGGTCTTTAATTTCTATTATCTCAACCAGTTTTTTTTGCGGATTGATCCCTGAGAAAACCATGCCTTTTTTCTCCATTCGCTCCCTATATTGATTGTTAAACTCAAAACGGTGGCGGTGGCGTTCCTGAATTTTTTCTTTTCTATACGCGCTATATGTGTGTGTTCCTTTTTTCAACCTGCAATCATAAGCCCCCAAACGCATAGTAGCACCTTTTGCGCTTACCTTACGCTGTTCTTCTAAAAGGCTTATGACCGGATGCTTAACCTTTTTGTTAAACTCTGTAGAATTGGCGCCATTTAAACCGCAAACATTGCGGGAAAATTCTATAACCGCTATCTGCATCCCTAAGCAAATGCCGAAATAAGGGATCTTATTCTCACGGGCAAATTGCACTGCTTTTATTTTTCCCTCTATCCCGCGATTTCCAAATCCGCCCGGAATCAATATCCCCTTGACTTTCTTAAGATATTTTCCCGCTCCGTTTTTTTCGATATCCTCTGAATCAACTTTTTTAATAATTAATTTCGTGTTATTCGCTATCGCTCCATGCACAAGCGATTCGTAAATAGATTTATACGCATCCTGAAGAGCGATATATTTACCAACAACGGCTATCTGCACTTCTGCCACAGGAGCTTTCTGTCTTTCTATCACCAGGTTCTGCCAATCATCCAGATTGCTCTGCCGGCAAGACTGATTTAGGAGTTTTACTATTAGGCTATCCAGCTTTTCCTTGCGCAGCGAAAGAGGAACCTCATAAATACTTTTCACATCAATCGCGGGGATTACCGCATCGGCATCCACATTACAGAAAAGGGCTATTTTATCTTTTGCCTCCCGGCTGAGTCTTTTCTCAGTGCGGCAAAGAATTATATCCGGAATAATTCCGATTTCTCTTAAAGTGCCCACGCTGTGCTGTGTAGGTTTTGTTTTTATTTCTCCGGCTGCTTTTATATAAGGAACAAGCGTAACATGAATATTAATAGCATAATCTCTTCCCATCTCCAGCTTTAACTGCCGTATTGCCTCAAGAAACGGAAGGCTTTCGATATCTCCTACCGTCCCTCCTATTTCCACAATAGCTACATCGATCTTTTTACCGTAAACAACCTTCTTAATATTGTTTTTTATTTCATCTGTAATATGCGGAATTATCTGTACCGTTTTACCCAGATACTCACCTTTTCTTTCTTTAGTTATAACGGAATAGTATATCTTGCCTGTTGTGATATTATTATCACGCGTAAGTTTTGCGTTAGTAAAACGTTCATAATGCCCTAAGTCCAGATCAGTCTCCGCGCCGTCATCAGTAACATATACTTCACCATGCTGATAAGGGTTCATGGTACCGGGATCAACATTAATGTAAGGGTCACATTTAATAATCGTTACCTTCAATCCTCTTGTTTCAAGCAGCTTGCCTATAGAAGCAGAAGCAATCCCTTTGCCTAAGCTTGAAACTACGCCACCAGTTACAAAAATAAACTTTGCCATAGATATTCTCCGCTACATCGATCTTATTTCTTATTTACCCGCGCAAACACAGCTTTCTTTTCCTTTGCGAAATCGGATCCCGGACATTTGCCTGTCCAGCAGAAAAGACAAAGCTTTTCCTTAGGTAATCCGATAGCCGCAACCATATCATCTACAGTCTGGTATTTTAACGTATTAACTTCTAAATCCTTTGCTATCCATTCTACCATTTTTTGGTACTTTTGTGAATCAGGGTCAATATATTCACTTACATCATCCAGATCATGCCCCTCAATATCTTTGATCGCTCTTCTTGCTACAAGTTCATTTATATTTCTGGTTGAAAGATTAAAGCGGCAAGGGAACATAAGCGGCGGACATGCCGGGCGAACATGTATTTCCTTAGCTCCGGATTCCCTTAGTTTTTTTATGGTAAAATTCTTAAGCTGGGTTCCCCTAACAATGGAATCTTCACAGACAACAACCCTATTATCTCTGATTATATCTTCAATAACAATTAATTTCATCTTGGCCACAAGATCTCTTGTTTCCTGTGAAGGCGGCGTATAACTTCTCCCGTAGCCGGGCGTATACTTGATTAACGGCCTTCTGTATGGAGAACCGCTTTCCATAGCATAGCCGATAGCATGGGCAGTCCCTGAATCCGGAATGCCTGCGACAACATCTACCTTCATGTCTTTATCGCGTTTAGCCAGATATCTTCCGCAGCGTTCTCTGACTACCTCGGTATTAATGCCTTCATAATTTGATGCCGGAAATCCAGTGTACACCCACAAAAACGCGCAGATCTGATTAATCTGGGTTGCCTGCCTTTTCTGCACCAGCCCCGATTCGCTAAGCAGGACTATTTCGCCTGAGCCCAGATACTTAGTTATTTTAAAATCATTATTTAAAAACGCGCAGGTTTCAGTTGTTACCGCTACAGCATCTTTGCGCTGCCCGAGCACAAGAGGAGTATATCCGTACCTGTCACGTGCGGCGTAAACTCCGTCTTTATTAAGCAGTAAAAGC
>DAOVNL010000218.1 GCA_030630245.1 Candidatus Omnitrophota bacterium
CTTGACAGTAAAGCGCCGAGTATCCCGCTTGAAGACTATATCTATAATGAAACCAGGTTTAAGGCCTTGAAAACCATGGCGCCTGAGCGGGCAGCAACATTTCTGAAGCTTTCCCAAGAGGAATTAAAGCGCAGATATAAGATGTACGAGCATTTAACAAAATTGGATTATAGTAACGAATAATATTTAAAATAATCCTATGATAAAAAACCTTGGACTGTTATTGTCCAAGGTTTTTTTATGAGATAATTTTATGTGCAAAACAGTCTTTTTTTAACAACCAAGAATTTTAGAAGATGTACATGTTTTTCGGCTAAAATCGAATATTTTGCCGGATACACATTCCGGCATTTGGCAATTAATTCCTAACCTGTTTATTTAAAGCGGGTTGTGTCCCCGCGGATTCCTCTAAAAAAACCTGTTTTTATTGCAAAGATCAAAATCCTATGGTATACTTTAAAACCTTTTTTATAAAGGACCTTAGGGAGGGAAAAAGTGATAAAAAATAGTGTTCCAGAATTCAGTAAGGCCATATTTCATTTAGAGCAGCATGAGAGGCAAAATGGCTTTCCAGAATGGGTTGTGAGGCATCAAAAAGAAGTTTTTTTTCTTGCCTACCGGATGGGCGAAAAGCTTGGCTTGAAAAATGAACAGCTTACGAATTTATCTATTGCCGCGCGTTTTCACGATATTGGAAAAACTCATATAGACCCGCAGATCATAAATTATAAAGGCAGACTGACAGAAGAACAGAAATTTGAGGTCTTTAAGCATGTACACCAGTCATATGATATCCTGAAGAAAAAAGGGATTAATTCAAAAGCAATCCTTGAAGGAGTGTTTTATCACCACGAAAACTTTGACGGCACAGGTTATCCGGATAAGTTAAAAGCAGATGAAATTTCGTTTGAAGCACAAATTTTAAGAATAGTAGATTCCTATAGCGCTATGCTTGGAGCAAGGCCTTATCAGAATTCAAATAACAATGATTATAAACGGGCAGAAGAACAGATTAAAAATGGCAAAGGGGTATTGTATAATCCGCGGATGGTAGATGCCTTCCTGAAAATAATTGGCCATAGTGAAATTGATAAAACAACAAATTCTATTGATGTGAATTTGTATAATTTATTATTTCAATGACAGAGTATCAACAATTAGTAATCAAGCTTTGGATTTAAGTTATGTTAACAAAAAATGTGTTTATGAAGAATTGAAAAAGGTAACACAATGAAAAGGATTATTAGTATTTTTAGTATTTGGGGTATTCTGACAGGCAGTATTGCCTTTGCCTTAGAAGATGCATCGAAAATAGGAGCGGAGGAAATGCTTGCTCCTGTTATGTGTATTGACGCGGAATTATTCCAACAGGGATATAATCAGGCTATTGATATAGCTGATCAAAGCAGGAGGCCGCTTGGCCCGGTACAGGCGGTAGAGAAATTTATCGCTGAATCTGAAAGTTTAAAAAACGATAGCCGGATAAATGATTTTCTCGCAATATTTAAAAAAGCATTTAATTTATATGAGAAAGGTTACGCGTCCGCGGCGTCTTTTGAAGGGGCCGTAGCAGTTGTAAATAGTTCCATTAAGCTATCTCAAAATAAGAATGTGATGGATTTAAAGGTTAAAACAATTAATATGTTCAATGAAAGCGCGCGATTGCTTGAGACTATTAATATTGATGAGTTAAAACGGCTGATCCCCGCGGAGGAGATTGAGATTGTTTATTTGGTTTTAACACTAAAAGCAGAAGTGAGTTACCAGTTAGCTGAAAAAGATTCAGACTTGAACGACCGCCAAAAACTTAATAATTATTCAAAGGTAAGGACATTTTTGCTGGATGCTTTTTCCTTGCAAAATATAGAGCCGGATTTTCAGAACATTCTAATAATGGGCACTGCGTGTGCTAAATTGGCAACAGATGCTAAATTAACTTTAGATGAAAAGCTTGATTTTTCCCGTGAGTCTTTGGATTATTTTAAGCTGGCCAAAGAAAAAAGCGCGGCTTTAGAACAAACAAACGCGTCAAAGCAAATGATCGATGAAATGTATTATACGTATTTTACGGTTTTGTATTTTGCCGGAGATGTGTGTAAGGAAAAGCATGATTATACACAGGCGATACTTTTTTATGATAAAGTTGTTCCTTTGGTCGATAATCTTCGCGCTCAGCCGGATGCCTTGCCGGGACTTAAAGGTTTTTATTTGGATTATTATCGTTTATTGTGGGTGTTTAGTGATAATTTTTATGACAACATAGCAGAAGATTTCAAAAAACGCAAAGAGGGAATATTTAAATTTTATACGAAAACCAGAGCGCTTGCCGGGGAATTTATAGAGCTTCTTTCAAAATCGGAGGTATCGGCAGGCGTGGGCGGTGATCCGCTTGTTTGTATCGCGGAGGTTAGTGTTAAGTTAGCAGGAGAAAGCATCAAAGAGCATAACTGGGCTGCCGCGTCTGAGCATTTAGAATGCGCAGTACAGGCGCTTAAAGATATGCATGAAATTCGACTCAATGATCAGCATTTAAATTTTTCTATTGCAAAAATGAATATGGA
>DAOVNL010000004.1 GCA_030630245.1 Candidatus Omnitrophota bacterium
AGACCGAATACATCTCGCCGGTGCCTTCCTGCTCATCAAGCGTAGTTATCTCCTGGTCGCCCATAGACAGTACCATGGCCGATGCGCCAAAGACGCCCAGTCCCTCGAACCGCCGCGCGAAGGCGACATAATTTAAATTAATATCAATGACATAATTGATATGGGTGAAGGCGACCTCACTGTTGTTGACATATGTCAGACCGGCCGGATTCCAATACATCGAATAGATATCATCGGTGGTGGCCACACTGGCCTCTCCCAGCCCATGATATCTGGCGCCGACGCCGATTTTGAGAAATTGGGCACCGGCGGTTCCGGTCTTGGAGAATTCGCCGGCGAACAGAGAGCCGCCGATTAAAACGGCCATCAGAACAATTAATATGGTTTTTCTATTCATGGCTTTCTCCTACTTTATCACCGCAAAACGTCCGACATGGTTGCCATACTGAGATTCCACATGATACAGATAAATACCTGATGAAATACTCAGCCTGTCTTCGGAAAGCATATCCCATTCGACCGTGCCACCGTCTCCCGGATTATGATCAAGGGTCCTGACCAGATCGCCGCTAATCGTATAAATCCTGACAGAACACTTATCCGGCAGATTCTGAAATTGAATGACATGTTCATATTTGCTCGCTTCCCAGCCGGGCGATGTCCCTGATGCTCGACCGAAGTAAGGATCAGGAACAACCCGTATATCCTCAAGCTCGGCCTGAGCCAGGGAAGCATTGATACCGTCAACCTTGAAGGAAAAGACATCATCGGCACCATTAACAGGCGCTCCCGATATTGTCAATATATCCCCATTCTGGTAATTGGTGTCGGCCGTATCGACCCGGAAAAACCAGGCATGATTATACGGAAACGCTTCCGGATGGGAACTGCCGTCGTATGGAACATCGACGATAACAATATAATCTATTTTAACAAACTTCCCTCGCCGAAGCAATCTTTTCATTTTGAAAATAATTTTCCCTGGATTGCGCTCTCCCTGCTGTATCATCTGCCTTGCTTTTGATAAAGCCTGATATAAACTCAGAGCCCGCAGTCTCTGCGGTTTGCTTAAATATGAATTACGCGAACTTATAGCCAGCCCGTCATCTTCACGTACAATAGGCAGCGTTTTTATTTTCAATGGCATATTCAGATCTTTGACCATTTTCTTTATAACAATGGCCTGCTGGGCATCCTTCTGCCCGAAATAAGCCGTATCCGGCATTATAATATTAAAAAGCTTTAAAACAACTGTGGTAACACCTTCGAAATGCCCCGGTCTTGACGCGCCGCAAAGCCTTTCAGTGACATTAGTAACGCTCACTTTACTTGAAAACCCCTCAGGGTACATATTCTTATCTGAGGGAACAAACAGATAATCAACCCCTGCTTTTTTTGCCAGTTCAACATCCTTTTTCAGATCGCGCGGATACTTTTTGTAATCTTCACGTGGACCAAATTGCATAGGGTTAACATAAATACTCATTACAGTAACATCGCACTCTTTGACGGACTGGTGAGCTAAACTGATGTGTCCCTGATGAAGACAGCCCATAGTCGGCGCAAAGCCTATTGTTTTGGCCTTTTTGCGCATTTCTTTAATGCGATTCCGCATGCTGGTAATACTACGAATTATTTTCATTTTTCCCTTTTGTGTCAACAGGCAAGAAGGCCGCTAACAGCAAATATACCCAAACCCCGATCCCCCAGAATAAAGCAAGCATCAGGAAAAAGATCCTCAGGACAACAGGATCGGTTTTAAAATAATCACCGAGCTTTGCGCAAACACCTGCAAGCACTCTGTTTTTTCCTTCACAATTATTGACTGTCATTTGCTTTCAAGTTCCGATAATAACTTTTTAACCGTTTTATTCAGGAGCGGATGCTTAAACCTGGGAGCGATCTCCGCAAAAGGCGCCAACACAAAAAAACGCTCATGCATCATCGGATGCGGTACGGTTAACAGCTTACTCTTGAAAACAACCCGATCATAGGCCAGAATATCCAGATCAATTATCCGGGGCCCCCATCTCTTGGCATCTTTCTTTCTGCCTAATTTATTTTCAATATTTTTGAGAACATTTAAAAGAGATTTTACGCTTAAGGTGGTTTCAATTAAAACAACACCGTTTTTAAAAGCTCTCTGTTTGGGGCCGCCAACAGGTTTTGTTTCATATAAAGAAGACTGCTTTTTAATGCGGATTTCTTTTTCGGCTTTCAAAAGATTAAGGCTTTTTTCGACATTTCTTCTGCGGTTGCCAAGATTGGAACCAATACCTAAATAGACTTTCAGCCAAATATGTGTCATAAAAAAGAAAGCCGTTTTACCGCTTCTTTTATTCTCTTTTTGTCCTGGGTCAAAGCAAAACGCACATAACCTTCTCCATACTTGCCAAAACCCACTCCGGGAGTAGCTACGATACCGGCTTTTTGCATGATTTGATCACAGAAAGTAATGGAACCCATCTTATGCGGTATTTTTGTCCATAGATAAAAAGTCGCTTTCGGTAAATTTATTGACCAGCCCAGTTTTTCCAATCCGCCGGCCAGCAAATCCCGTCTATCCTCATACATTCTACACATTTTCTGCTTAAATTCTTTTTTCGTTTTAAGCGCTGTAATCCCGGCAATCTGTACCGCCTGAAAAATGCCGGAATCTATATTGGACTTGATTTTAGCGATAGCAGCGACAATATCCTTATTGCCGCAGACCCAGCCCAGCCTCCAGCCGGTCATATTATACGTCTTTGAAAGCGAATGAAACTCGACCGCGACTTCTTTTGCTCCGCTCACCTGGAATATACTCGGAGCGCGGTAGTTATCATAGCACATCTCCGAATAAGCCATGTCAAAGCAAATAATAATCTTATTTTTTCTGGCAAATTTAACCAATTCCCGCAAAAATTCCCAGGGCGCAACAGCGGAAGTAGGATTATTCGGATAATTTAAGAACATAAGCTTTGTTTTTTTCAATACCGATGCCGGAATTTTTTTAAGATCAGGCAGAAAATCATTGCGGGCCCGCAGAGGCATGAAATAGGGCCTGCCGCCGGCTAAGATCGTCGCGTTGCGATAAGCCGGATAAGCCGGATCAGGAACAAGCGCGACATCATTTTTATTTAAAAAAGCAAAAGGCGTATGCGCTATACCCTCCTTGGAGCCGATCAAAGGAAGTATCTCGGTCTGTGTGTCAAGAGTTACCTTAAATCTTTTTTTATGCCACAGGGCAATTTCATCCTTTAACGCAGGCATTCCCGCATCCAGCGCATAACGGTGGTTAGCCGGGTCTCGAGCCGCTTTATAAAGCGATTCTATTATATGTTTAGGCGTCGGCGTGTCAGGATCGCCTATCCCTAAATCTATTAAATCCTTACCCTCTGCTATTGCCTGGCGTTTTGCCTTATCTATTTCTACAAAGAGATATGGGGGAAGTTTTTTTAATGTCTCAGCACTCTCAATCCGCATCTTCTAATCATCCTTTATGTTCTTATCGCTGTCTCTTATTAAAATTTTCGTTTTTAATTAATTAGCATATTATCTCGGGCGCACGCAAGGCACGCCCCTACAGGATTAATATTTATAAAATATTTGATTTTCAATCTGTAATTTGTTTTATTTTTTCGCTATTCGCTTTTTTGCTTTTCCACTGGCTAACCGGCAACTGGCTACTGGCTACTATCTTCCCAGTACATCCTGCATACAATAAAGCCCGGCCGGTTTACCGAAAAGCCATTTGGCCGCATCAAGTGCGCCTTTAGCAAAGATATCACGCGTTTTAGCACAGTGGCGCAGTACAATAGTATCCAGGTCACTCTCAAAGGTGACCTCATGATCACCGATGATTTCTCCTTCCCGGATCGCTTCGATATCAGTAACCTGCTTTTTTGTCTTCTCCGTAATAATATCGGCTATTTTCTTAGCCGTGCCGCTGGGAGAATCTTTCTTGTGAATATGATGCGCTTCTTTTATACGCACATTATAATTTTTCAATTTTGCCGCGGCTTCCCTGACAAGATTAAAAAGCAGATTAACGCCCACAGACATATTCGGGGAATACAGAATAGCAGCGCCAGCTGCTGATTTTTCTATCTCCTTGACCTGTTCGGGGTTTAAACCGGTAGTACCGATAACCAAAGATTTTTTAAACCTCAGCGCAGCATCAAGCAATTCTCTCTTATCAGGCATGGGCGTAAAATCAATCATCACATCAGCGTTTTTAAGACTGTTAAGATCATCGCTGATACTCACGCCCTCAATCATGGTATTGAGCTCCGGATGCCCTTCTCTTTCCAGGGCTGCTGTTAGTTTAAGCTCTTTATCCTTTGTGATAAGCGCAATAACACGCTTTCCCATTTTCCCGCAGCAGCCAATAACCGCTATATTAATCATTTCTTTTTCTTTCTTAAGAGCCCATAATCATGCAGGGCTTTTTTCAGTTTTTTGAAATTATCTTTGTCCATAGGACACAAAGGCAGGCGCAATCCGGGTTCACACATACCTAAAATCTCCATCGCTGTTTTGACGCAAATTGGGTTTGTTTCAAGAAACATGGATCTTACAAGCGGCAGCATTTTATAATGCATTTCCCGCGCTTTTTTAAGATTGCCTTTTTCGAATTCCTCTATCATCCTGGCCACGTCCTGAGGAATAATATTGGCAACAACAGAGATAACCCCCACACCGCCGATGGATAAAAGCGGCAGAGTAAGCGTATCATCGCCTGAGATAAGCAGAAAATCTTTTGGGGCCAGCAGCTTAACGCGGGCCATCTGCTCCAGATTTCCCGAGGCCTCCTTTATTCCAACAATGTTTTTAAATTCATGCGCCAGTTGAGCGATAGTCTCAGGCAGCATGTTTACGGCAGTGCGCCCGGCAATATTATAAAGAATCATCGGAATATCAACATTTTCCGCTATCTGTTTAAAATGCAGGTATAAACCTTTTTGTGTCGGCTTGTTGTAATAAGGAGTGATCAGCAGCGCGGCATCGGCGCCTGCTTCTTTCGCGTGTTTTGTCAGCCTGATAGCTTCTGATGTATTGTTTGAGCCTGTGCCGGCAATGACCGGTACCCCGTTTTTTGCCGTGTCTACAACAAGCTCTATCACACGCTCATGTTCGGCTAAGGACAATGTTGCTGATTCCCCGGTAGTTCCGCATGGAACAATAGCGCTGGTTTTATTCTTCAAGTGGAATTCTACTAATTCCTTTAATTTTTCCTCATCAAGCCTTCCTTTATTAAACGGCGTTACTATAGCAACCATAGAACCTTTAAACATAACATTCCCCCTTATAAACAACCCGCGCTTTGCCTTTCAGCCAGACATTTTTAAAATTTCCGTTCTTATAATCAAAACATACCCTCAGGACCTCATCGCCTTTTGTCTGTACATTGACCATATGGGCACCTTCTACTCCGATAAATTTATGATGGTAGATCAGAGCCGAAGCCACAGACCCGGTACCGCAGGCAAGCGTTTCCGCTTCTACCCCCCTCTCATATGTCCTTATCATGATCACATCCTGATCAAGGATTTTTTCAAAATCAACATTTGTCCCCTCAGGTTCGAACTGCCGGTGATAACGGATCAATCTTCCCAGCATTCGGACATTTGCTGATTCCAGATCTTCCACAAAATATATCGCGTGCGGAACTCCCGTATTAACATAATTAACCTGATAAACCCGTCCGTCAATATTCAGGTTAATATTCAGCTGCAGGTCTTTGGGATCGGTCATTTTAACATTTATCCCGTCATTCTGAATTTTCGCGTTCAAAAAACCCGCAAGCGTTTCAATGCGGGCATTTTTCTTTGCTTTATAAAGGGCAGCACAGCGAATACCATTGCCGCACATCTCTGCCTCAGACCCGTCAGGGTTGAATATACGCATTTTAAAATCAGCTTTTTTTGATTTCTCGATAAAGATCAGCCCGTCGGCGCCTATGCCTGTAGTCCTGGCGCAAACACTCATCGCTATTTCTGATCCGTTTTTAAGATTACTGCGCCTGTTATCAAAAACAATGAAATCATTTCCGGATGCTACCATTTTCGTGAAATCAAATTTTCTTTTTCTGGCTGCGGCAGGCGTTTTTGCTTTTTTTTTTGGGAGTTTTTTCTTTTTTGCGCGCGGGAATTCTCTTTTTCTTTAACACAGAAGTTTTTCTTGCTGCATTTTTTACCGCAACCTTTTTAGTCTGCTTTTTTTTCATACATACCCCTTATACATTAGCGACAATTTCGTTCCTTCTCAAATCACCATAACTTTCACGTTTTCTGATCAGCTGATATTTTTTACCATTTACTAAAACCTCCGCGGCGCGTTTGCGGCTGTTATAGTTGCTGGACATGCTGAAACCATAAGCGCCCGCACTCATAACCGCGAGGATATCATTTTGTTTTAAATTCTCAGGTAATCGCCGCTGTTTTGCCAGGAAATCCCCGCTCTCACAGACAGCGCCGACAATATCGGCACTTTTCTTTTTTTCCCCTTTAGTTTTTTTAACCGGTATGATCTCATGATAGGCTTCATAAAACGAAGGGCGCAGCAGGTCATTCATAGCCGCGTCAATGATATAAAACCTTTTCACCTGAGTATCTTTGACATAGATTATTTTTGTCAAAAGCACTCCCGCGTTACCGGCGATAAATCTTCCCGGCTCCATTATAAGTTTAAGGCCTTTGTTTTTGAGTATCGGCAGTATCGCCTTAGCGTATTGGCTTGCTGTCTGAGGTTTTTCATCCTTGTAGACTATTCCCAGCCCGCCGCCGATATTTAAATGCGTAATACACGCTCCTTTATTGTTCAACGCATCGATCAGGGCAACGGATTTTTTTACCGCCTGGACAAACGGCGAAACCGTCTCGATCTGCGAGCCGATATGTATATGTATGCAGCACATATCAACATTTTTTAATTTTTTAGCAAGCTTTAGAAAAATATTATTCGTTGTTTTTATATCAATACCGAACTTGTTTTGCTTTTTCGCTGTAGTAATATAATGATGCGTCTTAACGTCAACATCAGGATTTACGCGTATTGCCACCCTTTGTTTTTTATTTAAACTTTTGGCAATAGCGTTAATCCCGTGCAGTTCCGCGACTGATTCGACATTGAAAAACAAAATACCGCTTTTAACCGCCTCCCTGATTTCCTCATCGGTCTTGCCCACGGACGCATAAACGATTTTTTTTGAAGCAGCCTTTATTTTCTTTGCCCTGAACAGTTCGCCTCCGGAGACAATATCCAGGCCTGCCCCGGCTTTCACAAGCAGCCGGCAAATACTTAAATTTGAATTTGCTTTCATTGAGTAGCAGATCAACGGATCGATTTCTTTAAAAGCATGTTTAATTTCGTTAAATCTATCCAGCAGGGCATTGCGGCTGTAAACAAAAACAGGCGTACCCGCATCACGCGCGACTTTTTCCAAATCGACATCTTCGCAGAACAATCGGTTTTTCTTCAATTTAAAATCATGCATCCGGCTTCGGAACCCTTTTTTTGATCGATTTTTTAGAAGTAATAGCGTGCTCAGCATGCATTACCTTCGCGACATCCGATGAGTTTAATTTAGCGCAGAATTTCTTAAGCGCCTTATCCGGCATTTGCTTTATTGCCGTCTTATTATCTTCGGCATACCGGATAAGCTTGCCTACTATATCATGAGCATCTTTAAAAGCAATGCCCTTAAAAACCAGGAATTCCGTAAGTTCAGTGGCATAAAGCCGCTCATCAAGCAGCGCCTCGGCAATGACCTTTTTATTGAGCTTGATGCCTTTTATGAATTTAGCCATTATCTTCAGTTCATCCTGAATAATCTCAACCGATGAAAACAGCGGCTCCTTATCAAGCTGCATGTCCCGGTTATACGTCATGGGCAGCCCTTTCATCGTGGTCATCAGAGATACCTGGTTGCCGTAGATCCTTCCGGTATATCCCCGCACAAGCTCCGGGAAATCAGGGTTTTTCTTATGCGGCATAAGAGAACTTCCCGTACAGAATTCCTCAGGCAAATCAAGATAATCAAACTCCTGCGTGGAATAAAGAATAATATCTTCCGCAAGTCTTGAAAGATGCATCTGGATAATAGAGATTATACTTAAGAACTCGATCAGGAAATCCCGGTCGCTCACACTATCGATCGAGCTTTCCACTGATTTTATCTTTCCCGGTTTACTTTTGACAAAACTCAAAAAATCATCTATTGCCTTAAAATATTCTTTTCTGTGCAAAGATGTCCCTGCCAGGGCCCCGGCTCCGATATAAGGGATTACCGAGTCATAAAATTTTTTTATTCTATTTGAATCCCTGACCAGCATATGCCCGAAAGCACACAAATAATCATTAAAAAGTATCACCTGCGCTCTTTGCGTATGAGTATAGCCGATAAACGGCTGCTTATCGTATTTTTTCATCAGAACAAAAAAACTGTTCAGCACATCGCCAAGCAAATCTTTTATATTTAAGGCCTCATTCAGGCAGTAAAACTTTTCATTAAAGACAATCTGATCGTTTCTGGAGCGCAGAGTATGCACCTTTGCCGAAAGCCTGCCGATCTTCTTTTCCAGCCTGTTATGGATATCCGTATGTATATCCTCACTGGATAGATCCGGCTTAAAACTTCCGGAATCAATCTCTTTGATGATCTCATTTAGAGCGTTAATTATCGTCTTTGTTTCTTTTTTATTTAAAAGGCCGCTGCCGCTCAAAGCCCGGGTATGTATTATCGAATGAAACACATCTACCCTTGCCAGTTTAAAATCATACTGTATCGATTTCGAAAATTCTTCAAAGTCTTTATCAATCTTCTTCTTAAATCTTCCGCCCCATAATTTTTTTGACATAGCTATTCCCTTTTTTTTGAGAAAACAGAGATCAGAAGACAGAAAACAGAAAAAATTTTTTAAATTATTTAAAAATTTCTATCATCTGTTTTCTTTATTTCTCCTGGTAACCTTTCTTCTACTTTTCCCTATACGGCAGAGAAAAAATTTCAATAAAACCTTTTGCGTCCTGCCTGTCAAACTGATCATTTTCTCCATAAGTAGCCAGTTCCTTCTTATAAAGAGGGTATTTCGCTTTTCTTGAGGCGACGCTGATATTGCCCTTAAAAAGCTTCAGCTTAATCGAGCCAGTGGCTCTTTCCTGTGTCAACTCAACAAAGGCATCCAGGCTTTTCTTGAGCCGGGAAAACCACAGCCCCTGATAGACAAGCTGCGAATATTTTAAAGCAACGATCTCTTTAAAATTTATCGTATCTTTATCTAAAACAACGCTTTCAAGCTCCTGGTGGGCCCGGATCAATATCCAGGCAGCCGGGGCCTCATAAATTTCCCGGGATTTGATCCCCACGGTCCTGTCTTCAACGAGATCGCTTCTGCCGATACAGTGTTTTCCTCCGAGCTTATTTAAGATCTCGATTATCTCAAGCATGCCTTTTTTCTTACTGTTTATTTTTACCGGAGCTCCTTTATAAAATTCTATTTCCACATACTCCGCCTTTGCCGGTGTCTTCTCCATCTTTTTAGTCAAAACATAGGCCGACTCATCCGGAGCATTATTTAAATCTTCCATCATCCCGCCTTCAATACTTATTCCCCAGATATTCTGGTCAATACTGTAGATTTTTCCCTTACTTGTGGAAACCGGGATCTTTTTTTTCTTCGCGTAGGCGATTTCAGACTCACGTGAAGTAAGCTCCCATACTCTAAGCGGCGCGATTATCTTTAATTTCGGATTCAGGATCTTTACCGTGGTATCTATTCTTACCTGGTCATTACCTTTTCCCGTGCAGCCGTGCGCCACATAATCCGCTTTTTCTCTGCGCGCTATATCAACCAGGTATTTCGCGATCAGCGGCCTGCCCAACGCGGTTGAAAGCACATATTTGAACTCATAAACCGCGTTTGCTTTTAACGCCCGAAGGATATAATCATCGGCGAATTCCTTCCGCAAATCCATCACATATATTTTGGAAACCCCGCTTTTCTTCGCTTTCTTTTTTAACTCCTCAGGAGAAAACTCGCTGCCCAGGTTGGCGCTGAAACACACCACCTCAAAGCCTTTATCCTGAAGCCACCTTACGCAGCAGGAAGTATCCAATCCGCCTGAATAAGCAAGTACAACTTTTTTCTTCATATTTGAATTTTCCCTTTTGGTTTTCATTAGTATATTATCCCGGGTGAACACAAGGGGCGCCCCTACAAAATTAATATATATTTTTCCTAAACCCTATCCTCGGGTTTCTGTGACCTTGTGACGTGTGTCTTGTGACTGCTTTACCGTTATTCGCTATACTCTATTTTAAAAGTAAAGCCATTACAGCCTTCTGTACATGCAGCCTGTTCTCGGCCTGATCAAAAACTATGGAGCTCTTGGATTCTATAACTTCGTCTGTTATTTCTTCCTGTCTGTGCACCGGCATACAATGCATAATGCAGTATTTTTTTCCTACAGACTCAAGCAGTTTAGCATTAACCTGAAATCTTCTGAAATCCTTTAAACGTTTTTTTCTTTCCTTTTCCTGCCCCATAGAAGTCCAGACATCAGTATAAACAAAATCCGCGCCTTTTATCGCCTGTTTTGCATCATAGCAATGGGATATCTTAACCCCTGTCTTTTTAGCAATCTTCAAAGCCTCCTGCCAGATCTTTTTATCCGGCTCATATCCTTTAGGTGTCGCCACTGAAAAGTTGAGCCCTACTTTTGCACTCAAGGCCGCAAGGGAATGCACAACATTATTGCCGTCACCGATAAAAACAAGTTTTTGCCCTTTACATTTTCCCGCTTTCTCGATTATGGTATAAATGTCCGCCAAGGCCTGCGCCGGATGATACAAATCGCTCAATCCGTTTATCACGCTCACTTTCGCGTAGCGTGCCAGATCCAGAATATGTGCATGAGCAAAAGTCCTGGCGATAATACCGTCAAGATATCTTGAGAGCACCCGGGCCACGTCTTTTATCGGTTCTCTGGCGCCCAGCTGAATATCCTGCGGAGCAAGATACACGCAGTCTGCGCCCAGCTGCCTTGCGCCTACTTCAAAGGAAACTCTGGTTCTGACAGAGGGCTTTTGAAATACAAGCCCGATTGTTTTCCCTAAAAGCTCGGCGCTGTTTTTTTTCTTTTTTAGTTTTTTGGTCAAACTAAAGATCGCGTTAATATCACTAGCGTTTAAGTCGAACCCTGAGATCAGGTCTTTATTCATTTTACTTTCCTGTTCTTAACATTTACTGATCGCTTCTTCCAGAATTTTCATAGCGATCTTAATTTCTTTTTCCGTAACGGTCATTGAAGGCATTATTCTAAGCGTGTTACCCTGGGTGCAGTTTATCAGCAGCCCTTTAGCAAAACAGTACTCATAAACTTTGGGCGCATTTACAATGACCTCCATGCCCAGCATCAACCCCACGCCCCTAACCTGCTTTATTATCGGATATCTTCCTTTTAATCTTATCAGCTCATTGCGCAGAAGAGCTCCCATCTGCACTGTATTATTTAATAACTGCTCTTTTTCTATTGCCTCAAACACACCTAAGGCTCCGGCGCAGGCGATTGGATTGCCCCCGAAGGTAGACGCGTGCATGCCCGGGCGCAGTGTCCCCGCGATCTTTTTCTGCGCGATCATCGCTCCGATGGGCATGCCTCCTCCCAGGCTTTTGGCAAGAGTAATAATATCCGGCTCAATACCGTAATGCTGATAAGCAAAAAGTTTGCCGGTTCGGCCCATTCCGGTCTGCACTTCATCGGCAATAAAAAGCATATTGTTTTTATCACAGAATTCCCGGATAAACCGCACATAATTGCTTTCAGCAACCCTGATACCGCCTTCACCCTGTATGAACTCGATCATGATCGCTGCCGTTTTATCACTAACCGCCTCTTTTAACGCATTTTTGTCATTAAAAGGAATATTCTTAAATCCCTCAGGCAAAGGTTCAAATCCGACTTTGCATTTATCCTGTCCTGTAGCAGCAGTACAGGCAAGGGTTCTACCGTGAAAAGAACCCTGCATGGTTATCACCTCATAACGATTAGGATGGCCAAAAGCGCGGGCAAGTTTAAACGCCCCTTCATTCGCTTCGGCTCCTGAATTACAGAAAAAAACCTTTCCTCCGAAAGAATTCAGAGAAAGTTTTCGCGCAAGCTGCCCCTGCATTTCATTATAGTAATTATTTGAAACATGCATTATTTTTGCCGCCTGTCTCTGCACGGCTTTTACTACCCGTTTATGGCAATGACCGACACCGCTTACCGCCCAGCCCGGGAAAAAATCAAGATACTTTTTCCCGTCCGCAGAATAAACCCAACTGCCCTTTGCTTTCTTTATAACCAGGTTTTTGCGGGTATAATTTGCCATTACATATTCATTATAAAGATCAATTACTTTACCAGCATCCATGTTTGCCGCCTTTTTTTACGATTCTCTTACTATTTTTTTATTATCTTTTATTATCTGTGTACCGATACCTTGATCGGTATATATCTCAATCAAAAGCGCATGAAGTATCTGCGCGTCGATAATATGTGTTTTGTGCACTCCTCTAACTGCTGCAAACCGGCAGGCCTCCACTTTAGGCTGCATGCCTCCCCTGACCACCCGGTTTTCAAATAAGTTCTTAAGGTCTTCCAGAGTGACCGTTGAAAGCAGTGATTCAGGGTCATCGACATCTTTCATTATCCCGCGTACATTTGTCAGCAGGACCAATTTTTCTGCCTGCATGGCCACGGAGATTTCCGCGGCTACGGTATCAGCGTTAAGATTATAAAGCTGTCCGTCCTCGCCGACTCCCAAAGGAGCGATAACCGGGATCATCTTAGAATGCAGCAAACTATACATCAGCTTGCTGTCAAAACCGGTAACCTCTCCGACATATCCGACATCTGCATTTAGATTTTTCCTTTTTGCGGCAATAAGCTCTCCGTTTTTCCCCACGAAACCTTTGGCTTCGTTACCCTTGGCTTTAAGTTCCCTGACAATATCCTTATTTACCTCAGCTAAAGCATCATTGACGATATCAAGCGTTTTTTCATCCGTAACCCTTATCCCATTGACAAACTTTACTTCAACCCCCGCGTCCTTCATCCTTTTAGTTATAAACGGTCCTGCCCCATGCACAACAACCGGATGAATACCCACATGGTTCATAAAAGTAATATCGTCAAGTATAGAGCGGTTGAGTTCTAATTGTTCAACAGCGCTCCCTCCATACTTGATAACAACGACTTTTTTATAAAACTCTCTTATATACGGCAGCGCCTCTATAAGAATATCAACTTTTTTTGAAGCTTCTTTTATCATATCTTCAATTACCAGTTTACCAGTTTCCATTCAACCAGTTGCCCGCTTCCAACTCTCAGTCATCAGCTATGAGCCAATATGCTGTTCTACTTCTTACTTTTAACTTTAGTTATAAGCCATGTTCACTTTTACATACTCTACACTCAGGTCACTGCTGTATACCGTATGTTCAAAACTCCCATTGTTCAGCTTTGCGGTGATAT
>DAOVNL010000062.1 GCA_030630245.1 Candidatus Omnitrophota bacterium
CCTGTTCAAGGTCCTTTTCGTGCATGCGGCCGTGGCCGATGGCAATATTTGCCTCAGGAACGAGACTGCTTATGCGCTCGTACATAATTTCAATGTCCTTGATCCTGTTATGAATGAAAAATACCTGTCCGTTGCGTTCAAGTTCGTTATTGATCGCGTTTCTCAAAAGTTCATCGTCAAAAACGCAGACAAAAGTCTCGATAGGCCTTCGCTTTTCCGGGGGAGTATTGATAGTGGACATATCCTTGACCCCTAAAAGAGACATGTAAAGAGTGCGGGGGATAGGTGTGGCGGTCAAGGTCAAAACATCCACAAGCTCGCGGATATGCTTTAATTTTTCCTTTGCCTTGACTCCAAACCGCTGTTCCTCATCGATAATTACAAGCCCGAGGTTATTAAAGAGGACATCGTCAGAAAGAAGCCTATGCGTTCCGATCACGATATCGACTTTTCCGATACTCAGCTGTTTTAAGATCTTGTCCTGCTCGGATGCGGTTTTAAAGCGGCTGAGCATTTGAATCTCGACCGGAAAGTTTTTTATGCGTTTCTTTAAATTGTGATAATGCTGCTCGGCAAGAATGGTTGTGGGGACAAGCATGACAACCTGCTTATTGTCCATAACAGCTTTAAAAGCCGCGCGAAAGGCAACTTCAGTTTTGCCGTAGCCTACATCACCGCAAAGAAGCCTGTCCATGGGACGGGCAGCCTCCATATCTTTTTTTGCCTCAAGCCAGGTTTTTTTCTGATCAGGCGTTTCCCGGTAGGGAAAGCTTTTTTCAAAATCCCGCTGCCAATCTGCCTCAGGAGAAAAGGCAAAGCCGGAAAGAGATTTTCTTTTTGCCTGCATTTTTAAAAGATCCAGGGCAAAACTGGTAATGCCTTTTTTGGTTTTTGCTTTGGTCTTCTGCCAGAGTTTTCCCCCGAGTTTGTGCAGGCGCGGTGTATGGCCTGTGAAGCCGATATATTTTTGCAGGAGATTTTTCTGGTTCAAAGGCACATAAAGTTTATCGCCGTCGGCATATTCTATTTTTATGTGTTTTTTTCCCTTTATGTTGTTTATCCCTAAGTATTTCCCGATGCCGTGATCCATATGCACGATGAAATCGTTTTTTTCCAGCTCTTCGAATTTATTAATTGAAAGCCGTTCGATTTTAAGCGAAGAGGGGATCGAGCTAAAAGGCAGAATTATCAACGGGTTCTGGTCGGATATTTTTTTTCCGCTTATTCTTGAAAAAGTGAATATTTTTTGGGTGTTATCAAAATCGATTTCAATGCGTATGGGGCTTTCGTAATTTATGGGATAAATGTCAATCACAGAGCCGCGGTGCGCGAAATCTCCTTTTTCGGCAATTTGCTCGACCTGCTCATAGCCGAAATCGGCAAGTTGTTTTAATGTCTTTTCGATAATTATATGCTGCTTGGGGTAGAATTTTAAAGTCCGAAACATAATTAAAGGCCACAGGTTAAAAGCAAATTATAAATACTAGAATATATTCTATCAGTATTTTAGGGAATTAATCAAGAAATGCATTTCTTCCACCGTGTAGGTGGAAGATAGGGAAAAAAATAAAAGAATTGAAAATAGGTTGTTGAACGGGAAAATTTAAACTATAATATAAATTATACATGTCTAAATTAACGTGAGACTATCGAAAAAGTAAACGCGTTTGAGACATAATTCTGATAAATCCGAATCCTTCGTCATTCTGAGGAGCGATAGCGATGAAGAATCTTAACAAGAGATCCTTCGCTGCGCTCAGGATAACTCAACTTGGACAGCTATGATATAATCTATATGTTTAGTAGAAGTCCTTTATTGATAAACCCTTTTTATGTGATAAGTAAAATCAAAATGGATCAGTTGGATGGAGCAACCTTAATTCTTCTTGGAGTTCTATGTTCCATTGCCTTCTGTCTATTATCCTTTGTTATTATTATATTTATTATTTTCATGGCTATTGCGGCAAATAATGAGTGGAAATTAATTTCAATCATAGAGACACTTAATAAAACTGACCCAAAAAAATCTAACGAACCAATGTAGTAGACTGTTACTCGCCGGCTACCGGCAGATGAACTCAGTCATTAGCTTAGGAATTATAATGCAGACTATAGAGTTTGAAAACAGGATAGGATATAAGTTTTCTGATAAAAATTTACTAATTTGTGCTTTGACAAGAAAGGCTCTTGCCTATGAAAAAGAGTTAGAATGTCATCAAGAACCTTTTTGTGTTTTAGGGGATGCGATAATCAAGGTTGTACTCTGTGATTTGTTGATCAAGAATGGAACTGAAACAAAAGGGCAGATAACACAGAAAAAAGCTTTTCTTGAAAATGAAAAAATATTAGCAGAGATTGGACGCTCTATAAGTATTCATGAGTACATGATAACAAATGAAGGCGAGAAATCTACCGGTGTATTTCAGGGAGATAGAGCAATTGCTGAAACTTTAGAAGCAATAATCGCGGCTGTTTATTATGATAAAGGTTTTGTTTGCGCAAAAGGAGTAGTGGCTTTTTTATTTAAGGATAAACTTAAAAAAATTTAACGCTGGTTGAACAAGCCTGCCTCGCCCCTTAGGTCCTCCAATTTGAATAATGATGAACTTTTTCGTGCCCCTTTTTACCATTTCCTGAACAATTTTGGCAATGACAGCTAATACATAGATCGCATGCTTTACAATAAAAATAAAATTTACTTTACAATACTTTACAATCATGCTAAACTTCAAACATGCGAAACGTAAAAGATTTGATATTAAAACAAATTAAAAGCAGAGGTAATGTAAACAGCGATACCATAGCTAAAATTTGTAATGTTTCACGCCAAGCTGCCCACCAGCACCTGCGCGAATTAGTTAATTTACAACAAATTCTTAGGGTCGGCAAAACGAGAGGGGCTTATTACGTTTTATTCTCAAAAGAAAAAGCAAGAAGATTAAAAGAGCAGGACAAAATATACAAAACGAGGCTTAGGAATAAAAGCCTGCAGGAGGACTACATCTATAATAGAGTTGTTCATAGCATTCCCTCTTTAAAAAGACTGCAAAAAAACACCCAGGATATTATAAGGTATGCTTTTACGGAAATGCTTAATAACGCGATTGAACATTCGGGTTCAAAATATATTGATATTTTATTAACTCTAAGTAGTAATGCTGCGGCCTTTAACGTCATTGACAGAGGCATAGGTATTTTTAAACATGTACAGAAAAAGTTTAGGTTAATAGATGAATATGAAGCCCTAACCGAAATTTTAAAAGGTAAGAAAACTACAATGCCGTCAAAGCATACGGGGGAGGGCATTTTTTTTACTTCGAAAGCCGCGGATGTATTTAAAATCGAAAGCGCGAAAATAGGCCTAATTATCAATAACAAGACAGATGATATTTATACAGAGGAAATAAAACATTGCAGGGGTACGAAAATATTTTTTCAGATCAATACAAAGACAAGGAAAGATATAAGCGCATTTTTTTTCCAGTATACCGACAGCGATTATAAGTTTGATAAAACAAAAGTAACCGTTAAGCTTTATCATAAGAATGTAGAATATACCTCACGATCTCAAGCCAGAAGACTTGTTGTGGGGTTAGACAAATTTAAAGTGGTTATTTTAGATTTTAGCCAGGTAAAAGCAATAGGCCAGGGTTTTGCCGATGAAATATTTAGAGTCTTTCAGCTTGACAATCCCGGGGTGGTGATAGAGTCTATAAATTACTGCAAGGCTGTAGAGTTTATGATTAAAAGAGTAAAAAATCAGTAAACAGAAATTTTTTTACAATATTATCAAGTGTTTCTTTACAATAATTTACAATATCTATTTCCCCTGTAGCAATATCGTTAAGCCCCTTGGTATTGTTTGCTTGCTGGAATTTGTGACGAAGAAGGGGAACGTTGAGAGCGGAAAAGGGGAACAGCCTCAAGGCACGCCCCTACGGGATTAATATTTGTTTTTAACTTGTAACTCGTCACTTATAACTAATAAGTCACACAATTGAATCAAAATAGTCCAATTGTGTTGCCTTGTTCATCAATATCAACATTCATACCGCAGGGATTAGTAGGCAATCCGGGCATTGTGCGCATCTTACCGCAGAGAGGATAGATGAATCCTGCGCCGGCTGAGACACGGATTTCTCTGATAGGCAGTTCAAAATCTGTGGGGACACCTTTTAATAGCGGGTCATGTGAAAGAGATAGATGTGTTTTTGCCATGCAGATAGGCAGTTTGTCGAATCCGAGTTCTGTGTATTGCCTGATCTTCTTTTCAGCTACAGGATGATAAGAAACACCGGCAGCGCCGTATATTTTTTTGGCGATAGTTTCGATCTTTTCCTTTATGGATATATCAAGCGGGTATAGAAATTTAAAATCATTAGGCTGCTCCGCGGTCCTGGCAACAGCTTCTGCCAGTTCAACCGCGCCTTCGCCGCCTTTTGCGTAAGCCAGGCTTACTACTGCTTCTTTCGCGCCGTATTCCACAGCCAGTTTTTTTACCAGCTCAATTTCCAGGTCTGTGTCGGATTCAAAGCGGTTGATCGCTACTACCACAGGAATGCCGAAAATCAATATGTTTTCGATCTGCTTTTTCAGGTTGCAGGAACCGGCCTGAATCGCCTGCAGGTTTTCCTTAAATAAACCCGCGTCAAGAGGTTTGCCGGCAACAACATCAAAGCTGTTGCTGTGCATTTTTAAAGCCCTGAGCGAGCATACCAATACGGCACAGTCAGGTTTGAGCCCGCTGCAGCGGCATTTAATATCCAGGAATTTTTCAGAGCCTAAGTCCGCGCCGAATCCGCTTTCAGTAATAACATAATCGGCAAGTTTCAATGCCATGGCATCAGCGAGTATTGAACTATTTCCGTGCGCGATATTTCCGAAAGGCCCGGTATGGATAAAACAGGCTGTTTTTTCTGTGGTCTGAACAATATTGGGCATGATCGCGTTTTTCAAAAGCACGGTCATTGCTCCGGCGACTTTGATGTCCTCAGGAGTAACCGGTTTTCCGTCATAGGTTGTACCCAGCAGTATTTTGCCCAGGCGCGATCTTAAGTCTTTAAGATTATTAGTCAGGGCCATTACCGCCATAACCTCACTGGCCTCGATGATCTCAAAACCGCTTTCTCTCAGGAAACCGTTTTCTTTGCCGCCAAGTCCGATAATAACTTCCCGCAAAAAACGGTCATTGACATCTATTACTCTCGGCCAGGTTATGCTGTGCGGGTCAATGCTTAAGCGGTTTTCCTTTAATATATGGTTGTCCAAAAAAGCAGCGCAGAGATTGTGCGCTGTACCGATGGCCGAGACATCGCCTGTTAAATGCAGGTTTACATCTTCCATAGGCAGGACCTGAGAATAACCTCCTCCTGCCGCGCCTCCTTTTATGCCGAAAACAGGGCCGAGAGAGGGCTCTCTTATGCATGAAATAGCTTTTTTACCGATTTTATTCAATCCTAAAGACAAGCCGATAGTGGTCAATGTTTTCCCCTCTCCCAGAGGAGTGGGGGTTACGGCTGTTATGTAAATGTATTTTCCGTCAGGTTTATCTTTTAATCGTTCAAGCAGGTTCAGGGATATTTTGGCTTTATAGTTACCGTGAGGGTGGAGTTCGTTTTCGTGTATCCCGATCGAAGCGGCGATTTCATTGATCGGTGTGAGCGTTATGGATTGAGCTATTTCAAGATCAGTCTGCATTGTATCTCCTTTATTTATATACAGTAAGCCTTCTGTAAAATAGGCCGCTTAAATCTTATTGTCATTCCGCGAGAGCTAAGAGGCCGAAAGGTTTCGATGTAGGATGAAACATGAGATTCTTCGCCTACGGCTCAGAATGACAAAAAATGTCATTTTGC
>DAOVNL010000133.1 GCA_030630245.1 Candidatus Omnitrophota bacterium
ATTACAGATAGATAAGAATTAGCTAAATATTTTTGACAGAACCATAAAGTACTAAAGGAGGTTTTACAATGCGGGTAATTGCGATTGCGAATCAAAAGGGCGGATGCGGTAAAACTACAACCGCGGTTAATCTTTCAGCTTGTTTGGCGCAGTTGAAAAAGAATGTGTTACTGATTGATTTGGATCCTCAGGGGCATGCGACAGTAGGCGTTAATGTTAAACACCAGGAGTTAAGCAAAACCATGTATAATGTTTTAACTTCTAAGGCAGAAAATAAAGCGCGTTTGGATGAAGTTATTATACCTATTTCCGATAATCTGGATCTGGCCCCCGCGAATATTATGTTATCTGCGATTGAACAGGAACTCTCCGGCAAGCCGGGAAGAGAAGCAAAGCTGACGCAGGCAATTTCTCTGATGGTCACTAATAAAACATATAACTACGTTATTATTGATTGTTCGCCGAGCCTGGGGTTGTTGACTTTTAACGGATTGCGCGCATCCTCCGAACTTATTGCTCCGGTTGAGACCGGATTCTATTCTTTGCATGGTATCAGCCGTTTGCTTGAAACCGTGAATTTGATAGATAAACAGCTTAATTATAAAATTCAGGTGAAGGCTTTAGTTACTATGTTTGACCGCAGGACTAAGTTTTCACATGAGGTCAAAGAAGAAATCTGTAAGTATTTTGGCGGTAAGGTTTACAAAACTCTCATTCATAACAATGTGAAATTAAAAGAAGCCAGCAGTTACGGGATGCCGGTTATTGCCTATAATAAACGCTGCCGCGGTGCGGAGGATTATACGATGCTTGCTAAAGAGGTTGTTGCTCAGGCCAAAGCCAAGAAGATAATAACTAAAGATGTTCAGGCCAATGCTGCTGAGCAGCAGACAGAAAATGCCCCGGTTCAACCGAAGGAACAGGAGATGCCGGTTAAAAAAGGCGCTGTGTTTACTTTTCACGATGCTGATGCCCAAAAAGTGGAAATCGCCGGGGATTTTAATAGTTGGGTAGGTTCCACGGAAGGGCAGATGGAAAATATTGAAAAAGGTGTTTGGGCAAGAGTTTTACATCTTGAGCCCGGCAAATACCATTATAAATTTGTGGTTGACGGTAAATGGATAATTGATCCTAAGAATCCAAAAGTCGAACGTGACTTTTCCGGAAATGTGAATTCATTGCTTGAAATAAAATAAATTTATTGCTCGAGAATCTTAATGAACAAGTTAAAAAAATTAGGTAAAGGGTTAGAGGATATTTCTTATCTGTTTCTTTCAACGGATGAAGAAAACTCTCTTGTTGAGGAACCCGCCGCTAAAGAGGAAAAAAAAGACCAAAGTGTGCCTGAGATTTCGACTAAAAGTATTTGCCTGATAGGCAATTATCGCGATTACCGGGATGCTTTTCTGATCGTAAATTTATCCCTGGCTTTAGCGCGTTTAGGCATGCGTATCGCGGTTGTCGATATTGATGAAAATCTTTCCTGTTTAAATTTCTTTCTGGGTAAAAAACCGCGTGAAGAACGCGTGAGTACTCCAGGAACAGTCATTCAGGAAGGCCCGCTGGGCGTAAAACTGATCAGTTTAAATCCCGCCTTGATCAAGCAATTATCCCAAGCAGATAAAAAAACAAAGTTATCCCTGGAACTTGATGAGGTAGAGGAAAACGTGGACTTGATTTTGTTCAGCATTATGCCCAAGGACATAGAAAATGCAATGCCCTTGATAAATAAGCAAATAAGAGAATCCCTGGTTTTAGTTTCTCCCGACAAGCATGAGATGCTTAATGCTTATAAAATTATCAAGTTTATTTTTTTACATAATCCCCTGGCTAAGATCGGGACGATTCTTACCGAGATCGGCCATATGTATGAGATAGACGCGGTTTATGATAAGATGTCGCGTGTTGTTAAAAAATATCTGGATAAAGAGCTGTACAAATACGGGTTTCTGTTTAAATTAAAACAGGAGGTTGGTTCAAAAGCCAATATCGCGTCATTCTATGACGCGGATTTAACGGCCTGCATATCAAACATCGCGCAGATTATTATATTGCGTTTAAATCTTGAAAAATCAGACTCAAAACAAAAGCCATTGTTTAAAAGAATGCTTACTGAATTTATGAATTTGAGGTGAACATGACTACAGTATTCCACAGGACTAGTATTTCAGAAGAAAAATTGAAGGATATAATTACAAAAAATCCGCGGTCTTTGATGGACGGCCTGACTTTCATTGATTTTCAACTGGCTACGGATGAGCAGGGAACTATTGATTTTCTCGGGGTCGATGGAACGGGAAGGCTGGTGGTTGTTAATTTTGATGTTGATTCAAGCGATCTAATGTTTATTACTGCTTTAAGCCAGACGCATTGGCTTAAGAAAAATCATGGATTGATTAAAAGATTGTTTTTCAGTGAAAATATAGATTTTTCTCTGGAACCGCGGATACTTCTGATCTCAAGCGGCTTTTCCGGAAAATTAAAATCTGCCGCAAAGCAAACAAAGTTACAAAACATAAAATTAGTGGAATTTAAATATATTACTGCCCAAGGGAAAGACGCAATAATTTTTGAGGAAGTTTTTGCCGGCAAGAATGCTTTGTCAGCTGAAACTCTGCCTGCTGAAGAAGAGAAGATATTGGTTCAGGAGAAAAATATTCCCGAAGAGGAAATGCCTCAAGAGAGCCCTGCGCGGCCTGATGAAGAGCAGGCGCGAATACCCAGGTTGATCCTGGAAGACGTGTCTCTGTGCCCGGAAGAAATCGCTGAATTCATGGAGTTTGAAAAGGCCACTGAAGAAAAGAAGATTTCAGCTTAGAATATATCCTGCCTTAGCTCAACCGAGAAGAGATCAATGATCACGGATAAAAAAATATTATTAAGAATAGATAATGGATATGTTTTGAAAACACCGCGCGCGAATAATATAATTTGCGGGTTTTCAACAAGGGAGTTTAACTATGATTTCCGCGCGGGTTCCTCCATTCGGGATCATCAGGAAATTTCGCGCAATCGTGAAAAATTTTTCGAAAGTTTAAGCCTTAAACCGCGGAATTCGGTTTTTCTGGAACAGGTACATGAAGCTCAGGTAAAAAAAATAACCAAAGCGGAGCAGGGAATGGGAGCCTATGATTTTAAAAACAGTATTGCCGGAACTGACGCGGCAATTACCGCTCTTAAAGATACACCATTGTGCTCACTTAGCGCTGATTGTCTTCCATTGGTTTTCTGGCATCCGCGGGAGGATATCATCGGGATTGCTCATGCGGGCTGGAGAGGCTTAAAAGCAGGGATTGCTTTTAAAACCGCGCAAAAAATCAGCAGGATATATAAATGTCCGCCGAGAAAAATCAGGGTCTTTATTTGCCCGGGTATACGTTCCTGCTGTTATGAAGTAAGCAGTGACTTTAAACAGTATTTTCCGAACTGTGTTTTTAGGTCTAAAAACAGATTTTATCTTGACCTGTTAAAAATAGCGTTTACGCAGTTGTCTGAGGCCGGCATCTCAGGTGAAAATATTATCGACAGCGCGTTATGTACAAAATGCAACAGCAGTGCTTTTTTCTCATTTCGCGGCGGAGATCAAAAAAAGAGGATGCTTAGCTTTGTGGCCTTAAAGCAGCTGCGGCCAAGGCGCTGTGAAGCTGAGAATTGACGGCCTGAAACAGCAAATATATTCTTGACATTTGCAGCTGAATATAGTATTTTTACTGTGGAAGAAAAAAACGGGTTTGAATCAAAATGCTTATAAACGGCCTAATATGAAGAAAAAAAGCCTGGCGGCAAAAAACACAAAAAAAGTTTCATTTGAAAAAGCAGTTTCTGTTAATAAGTCAAAAGCGTCTTCTAAAAAAACGCGGAATAAGGCAAAAAAAACTATAAGTGAAAAGCCGAAAACCGCGGCCAAGAGACTTGGGAAAGGGCTTAAAGACATATCGC
>DAOVNL010000095.1 GCA_030630245.1 Candidatus Omnitrophota bacterium
AAAATAGAGAAAAATTATGAAAAGAACCTTTATCTTATCAAAGCCAGCAGAAATCAGATCCAGCAGGTGATAGTGAACATGATAACCAATGCCTGTGATGCGATGCCCCAGGAAGGCGTGTTTACCATTACAACAAGAAACCTGGATGACGGAAAAGATAAGTGGGTGGAAATGGAGTTTGCCGATACAGGCTGCGGCATAGCTCAAGAGAGTATTGAAAAAATATTTGACCCGTTTTTTACGACAAAGCGCCCGGGAGGAGGTGTCGGCCTGGGGCTTTCAATCGCGCATAGAATAGTTGAAAATCATAAAGGCAGGATCAAGGTAAATAGCAAGGAAGGGCAGGGTACTGTGTTTAGAGTCCGCCTGCCTTTGGGCAGAGAAGGCGACAATGAGCAAAGCTAAGATTATGATTGTTGATGATGAAGAGCTGATACTAAGAGCATATAAGAAAGAGCTTAGCGGAAGCGGATATGATGTTATTGATATCACCTCGGGTAAAGAGGCCATCGAGATAGTCAAACAGGAAAAGATAGATATAATCCTGGTTGACCTCATCATGCCCGGGATGAGTGGTGTGGAGATGTGCAATGCTGTCAAAGCCATCAGCCCGGAGACGGAAGTTGTGCTGATGAGCGGGTATATAGATGAGATGCAGAAAAACTGGATAGAATTTATAAAAGCAGGAGGGCGTGATTTTTTTCTGAGAAAACCTTTAGCTGAGACAGAGCTGTCAGATATAATAAAAACAATTCTGATAGAAAAAAGGCAGGGTGATGAAAATGCGTCATAAGATCCTGGTAATAGATGATGAAAGAATCGTCGGCAGAGCAATACAAAGGATTTTGGAAAGCCGGGGATATGAGGTTGATGTGGCATTGAGCGGAGAAGAAGGTTTAGAGTTTGCCAGGGAAAAAGATTTTCAAATGGCATTTGTTGACCTGGTTCTTCCCGGTATTGACGGGTTGCAGGCATGCAGGCAGATCAAAGAAGACTCGCCGCTTACAAAATTGGTGCTTATGTCCGGCTATGTGGCAAAACTAAATGAAACAAGAGAGATCTTTGAGTCTATAGAGAGCTGCGTGCAGTTTGTGGAAAAACCCTTTGGGGGCGAAGATATTATAAATATAGTAAAGGATTTTCTTGAAAAGGGGCAAGGCTGTTGATGAGCAAAAAAAGGGTTTTGGTTATAGATGATGAGCCGATAATTTGCCGAGGGCTTGAAAAAGAATTGACTGATGCGGGGTATGAGGCTGATTCTGCCGGAAACTGCGATGAAGCGTTAAATAAGATAAAAGCGGTTCCTTATGATCTTGTTTTTGTTGATCTTGTTCTGCCGGGAAAAGACGGTGTCGAAACGTGTAAAGAAATCAAGGAAATAAGCCCGCAGACAAAACTGGTCTTTATGACCGGGATGCTTGAAATAGATCCTATCCTTAAGGAAATGCAGTTTGTAGCGGGAGGCCGGGCGTATTATCTTTATAAGCCTTTTATGCAGGGTGAAATTCTTGAAGTAGCCCGGAAAGCATTGAAAGAAGAATAAAGAATGATCAATAAAAAAAACCATCCTTTTTGAGAGCCTTTTTTATTTTTTAAGAAAATCTAAACAGTTGCGTTTTAGTTTTTCTGACGGATCTTTACATTTATTTGCTCAACGATCTTATCGGCAAATTTTAGGTTTGGCAGGCCCTTCTTTCTCACTGACACGTCCACAATTACGGATTCCTGCGTGGATTGCTGTACCAGGATCCTGATCTTGTAATCAGACACACTTGCTTGTATCTGGTTGTTTGTTTTGTCTTCCAATTCAATGCTTGCTGAGAGATCGTGCAGGGTCTCTATCGTGGCATTCCAGGCAGTGTCATAATCAGTGCAGCGCTCAAGGCGTAAGGTATCCATGCCCATGCCGATAGTTCCTGCTCCGGCCAAAAAGGCACTACAGCCGGACATAAACGCTAAGAAAAAAATCGCAATGAAGCCTAAAGTGAATCTTTTTATGATCATCATAAATATCCTCCTTGAGTTAGATTAGCATATTTTGTATTCTTTATTTAATTTTAATACAATAGCAGGCAAAGTCAATGCTTTTATTGTAAATGAACATAGGCTAAGACGCGGTTTTAATAATGCGGAGATAATGCCTAATCTGTAACTATTTTTATTTCAAGTGGTTATGAACAGGGAAAAACTTGCCGCAAATGTTGTAAGGCTAATCATATTATGATATACTTTAACCTCTTTTATAAATACAAGTTAAGTAAATCAGAAGACCAGAGGGTTTATGCGTAAAAAAATATTTAAAAAATCATTTTCTGCCGTTATAGCCTGGGTGTGCGTACAAATGCTTTTTTCACTTGGCAGTGCAGGAGCTTTCGCAGGAGAGATCTCTTGTCTTTCTCCTTTATTACAATTAGAATTGCCGGCAATAAAGCAGGGCTTTCTTTCTCATTTAATAAACTATGTATCTTATTCACAGGCTGCTGAGAAAACAGCAGCAGAGCGGGATACTCAAATCCAGGAAGCAAAACTTACTGAACAGATATTAGAAGTAAAAGCTCTTTTACATTCGGTGGAAAAAGAAACGGCAGCTCCGGGTAGTGTTATTTTGCCTGCGGTAGAGGTTATGTCTGATTTTCACGGAGAAATTGATCTGTTTTTGAAATATGTCGCGGATGTGATTTCGCAAAAAGCCGGCAGAGCAGTATTTCTTGATCACTCTAAATTTCCTCAAGAATCGATTGAAGATCAATTGCGAGAGCAAGGAGTGGATATTGCTTGGTTGGGAAAGAAAGTAAAAATGAAATTTCATCTATTGGGAGATTTTACTGATAGAGGCCGTTATGGAATAAAGTGTTTTCGCGCGGCTGAAGAATTAAAGGTGTTGGGGATTGCTGATATTGTTACAGGTAATCACGATTTATTGGCATTAATGGCTTCTATGGGATATCATCTGCCGATATATAAAGGATATAATTTGTACGGACATAAAGAATCGGAAAAGCTGGTCTTTGAGACTCATTGGGATGACCCTGAGATCGCAAAAGACAGGTTCGGCTGGTGGTCAATAAAGCTGGCTGAATTTGTTAAAGAAAGAAAGGCTATGCAGCAGGGGTTCTTTAGTGTCAACGGTGAAGAAAATATTAAAGATGTACGTGAGAATTTAAAAAGAATGTATATTAATATTCAGGATCAGTTAGCTGCCGATGAAAAAGAATTATGGGAAGAATTGGTGGGATTCTTTTTTGGAACAACGAATGTGGCAACCGGCTTTAATGATATAGGAATGATGTCTGTGCAATGGTGGCAAGAAAGAGCGGAAAAAGTAGATATGTTTTTGCAGCAAGCATATAAAAAAGCACACTTGCGGAGGATAAGTTCACGAGAATCAGCGCATGAAATCATAATATGGGAAGATTTAAAAGAATATGTTAAGGAAGCCCTTAGTATGGTAGAAGAACAATTAAACAGAGCAAAGAAGGAAGGTAAATGGTGGCATCAGGTATTTAATGATATTAATAACCAGATATATACTTCTCCGGAATGGTATGCCGTGGATTGGTTGTTTCATGAGCTGTGGGGTACAAGCGTTATAGCAGAGCTTAATGAACTTGAACTTAACAAAGACGTAGTTTGGGATACGGCAAATTTTATGAACAATAAAAACATTCAGGATTTTGCTGCTTTTTTCAGAAAGAATTTTACGCTTTATTTGCAAGACAAGTATGGGTTTTATTATACTCATGGTTGGTTTCCGGTGAATATGGATACAGGACAAATAGAATTCACTTATAAGGGTGTATTATATCGTGGGAAAAATATATGGCAGGGGCTTGATGCTATACAAGATGATGTCCTCAATGAAAACAATTCATTCACGGATTTGCAGGAAGCTTTTACTTTGGTTATGTCCTGGTACGCGGATAAAACGACAGGAATAAAACCTGAGCATATAAAAGAATACATAAAAAAATTCGGTATTCGCGCGATACAGGAAAGTATTGGAGCCGGAGTATGGTTTACATGTCATAATCCCTTAAATACTCTTTCGCCCAAAGGGATTATGTTTAAAGAGCAGGAAGGTGATTATGTTCATATTTCTGTTGATAAGGGAATGAGCTGGAAAAAGTTTAAAGATGTAGGAGGTTATGTGGTTGTGGATAATACGGGCATTAAACTGCGCGGCTTTAGCAATGCGGAGTTTAAAGAAATTATCGATTATCCTCAGACAATGAATCTCATTGAAGAGGAAGATAAGGTATGGACGACGATATATATACAAGAAAATAAACCTTTAGACAAGCAAGATTTCTTAATTATAGCTAAGAAGCAATTAGAATCAAAGCTGCAGCTGCTTGAAAAGCAATTATGGAGAGATGTTATAAGTGTTCCTCTTATGCCGCAAAATTACCGGAGGAAACTAAGCCTGCAAACTAAATTTGCCGAGCAGGCTATCTAACCTGGATATTTCCCGCCAGAGGCGGACAGGCATGTAAAATAAACTGATTAAAGCCGCCAAAACAGATTCTCTTTATTTGTTTCGCGTGAAGATATGACATACCCCCATTGACTCACCGATTGCGTATGATTATATAAAAATATTGCATAATTTCATAAAAGATGTACACTAAATTGGCAGAAAAAATAATTGTGTACTTGATTGAAGGCCGCAATTTGTTATGATAAAGCAGTTTAGTGATAAATAAAAACGAATAAAAGAGGAGATA
>DAOVNL010000076.1 GCA_030630245.1 Candidatus Omnitrophota bacterium
AAAAAAGGCTTGATATTATTGATGTTGAACTTCGCTATGAAATGACTAAACTATCGCTTGAGGGCAGCCTTGATTTGGGTGTCAGCCGAATTGAAATAGAAAAATCCGGGGTTTCTTATTCTGTGGAAACACTTAAGGTTTTGAGAGAGGCTGAACCTGATACACAATTTTATTTCATTCTCGGTTCAGACGCGATCCCTGAGCTTAAAACCTGGAAAAATATCGATGAGATATTCTCGCTGTGCAAATTCGCCGTGGGCATGCGCCCGGGATTTGGAGACTATCAGGTTTCGGAGAGAATGGTTTTCTTAAAAGGGGAATTTTTAGATATTTCAAGCAGCCGAATAAGACAGATGGTGCGTAGCGGGGAATCAGTTGAACATCTTGTTGGACATGCAGTGTATGAATTTATAAAAGAAAGAAAATTATATCAATAAAATGGAATCACAAATTATTTACATTCTGCCCGTGCTCCTTCTTGTTCTGGTCGTTTTTTCCGCTTTTTTTGCAATGTCTGAGGTGGCATTTGTAAGTTTGAATAAGATAAGGTTGCGCTACCTGCTTAACCAGAACAAGAAAAACGCGCAAATCGTGCATAGAATTGTCAAAAAAATGGACAAATTGATTGCGACTATATTGGTCGGCAATAATTTTGTTAATATCGCGATTTCTTCGATCGGTACGGCGCTCTTCATATATTTCTGGGGCAATAACTGTATTTCTATCGCATCAGCTACGATTGTTATTACGCTGATCGTTTTGATCGCCGGGGAAATTACACCTAAGATATTTGCGGTTAAACATGCCGAGAATGTCTCACTGCGTGTTGCCTGGTTTATGGATTTTATAATTAAAATTCTCGAGCCCCTTGTAAAGGTTTTTCTGGATATCAGCAACTGGTTTTTAAAGCTCATAGGTGAAACACCTCCAAGGCGCTCGCCTTTAATAAGTGAAGAAGAGATTCGCCTTATGATTGAGCTGGGGAAGGAAGAAGGGGTGCTCACGGACGGCGAAAGAAACATGCTGCACAGGATCTTTGAATTCGGGGATACTCTTGTTTATGAGGTAATGATGCCTGTAGATAAAGTTATAGCTATTGATATAAATGCAAGCACTGATGAGCTGCTTGATGTTATTGTTGAAAAAGGCCATTCACGGATACCTGTCTATGATGGGGAGATTAACAATATCTGCGGGGTGATTTATGCCCGTGAATTGCTTAATATCTGGCGTAACAAAGAGCTTATTGTTATGAGAGACCTTCTGCATCCGCCTTATTTTATCAATTCGAGAAAAAGAGTAAGTGAACTTCTGCGTGAATTCCAGAAAATTCATGTTTATATGGCTATTGTTACTGATGAGAAAAAAAATATATTGGGGCTGGTTACACTGGAAGATCTGCTTGAAGAAATAGTGGGAGAAATAGAAGGTGATGTAAGTTGAGGCGTTATAGAAAATAGCGTATAAGACATAGTTGCCGGTAACCAGTGGCCGGTAACCAGTGGCCAGTTGCCGGAAAAAAAGTGAAAAGGAAAATAAATTGTTTTGAAAAGTAAAGTATTGAAAATAGTTGAGCTGGCGTTTGACAAAAAGGCAGTTGATATTACTGCTCTTGATTTGCGAAAAACAGCTAACTTCTGCGATTTTTTCGTAATACTTACCGGTACTTCTGCGACCCATATCAAGTCTATTGCCGATGGTATAAATGAGGGGCTTCGTAAAGGCGGCATGCGTACACATCATGTTGAAGGGTATCGGGAATCAAGATGGGTAGCGCTTGATTATTTCAGTGTTATTGTTCATATTTTTGACGAGGAAACGCGTCTTTTTTATGACCTGGAACATCTCTGGTCAGATGCGCCGAGGCTTAAATTAAATGAAAAGGCCAGTAGCGCATGAATAAAGAAGATGCTGTTGATGAACTGAGAAGATACAGCGGAAACCAATTTGACCCGAAGGTTGTGGAAGTGTTCATAAAACTGTTGGAAGAAAACCCTGAAATTTTTAAGCAAAGCGGAGAGCAAAAGAATGCCTGAGCAACTCAAGGATTTAATAGTTAAAGCAGTAAAGGAAATCTTAAGCGAGAACAAGCTTGCCTCAAATGACATATTAATCGAAATAGAGACACCTAAAGATACAAAGTTCGGGGATTTTTCGATTAATGCTGCCATGAAACTTGCAAGAGTTTTGAAAAAACCGCCTGTGGAAATTGCTGAGTTGATTAAAGGATTGCTGCTTGCAAAATTTAGGGATTTGGAGATTACAGGCCTAATAAAAAAAGTCGAAGTGAAACGTCCCGGGTTTATAAATATTTTTCTTTCTGATGTTGCGCTTTATGATGTTTTAATAGCTATCAGCAAAGATACAGAAGGTTTTGCGCGTAATAACCAGGGTGAGGGGAAAAAAGTTCTTATCGAATTTGTCAGCGCTAATCCTACGGGGCCGTTGAGCATAGCTCATGCCAGGCAGGCCGCTGTCGGGGACAGCCTTGCTAATATACTGGAGTTTAGCGGATTTGATGTCAGCCGTGAATATTACATTAATGATGAAGGCAATCAGATAAAAAATTTAGGCCTTAGCCTGCAGGCGCGTTATATGGAAATATTGGGAAAAACAGTGGAATTCCCGGAAGACGGATATAAAGGTGAATATCTCTGTGAACTGGCCGAAAAACTGGAGCAGTTGTTAGGTGAGAAATACGCGAATGATGAAAGCGAGCAGGCAGTCGAATTTTTTTCAGATTATGCCGCAGGACAGATACTCGATCATATTAAAGAGGAACTGAAGGTTTTCGGGGTCAACTTTGAAAGCTGGTACAGCCAAAAAAAACAGATCACGCCCAATAGAATCAGCACAGCGCTCAGTGAGCTCAAAAGCAAGGGATATATATTTGAAAAAGACGGAGCTACCTGGTTCAAATCCACGCAGTTCAATGATGATAAGGACAGGGTGATTATCAAAAGCGACGGGTTGATGACATATCTCACCCCTGATATTGCTTATCACAGGATGAAATTTGAAAGAGGGTTCGATAAGCTTATTAATATTTGGGGCCCTGACCATCACGGATATATTCCCAGGCTTAAAGCAGCGGTTTGCGCGCTTGGGTATAGTCCCGACGATTTATCAATATTGATTATTCAGCTGGCGACATTATCAAGAGGGGGCAAGCCCGTTGTTATGTCTACAAGAGCCGGTGAATATATTACGCTGGGAGAGCTTATGCAGGAAGTAGGCAAAGATGCTGCGAGATTCTTTTTTCTAATGCGGCGCTGTGACTCGCAGCTGGAATTTGATCTTGAGCTTGCTAAAAAGCATTCCCTGGAAAATCCGGTTTATTACACGCAGTATGCGCATGCGCGCATAAGCGGTATCAGAAAGCTTTTTAAGGAGCTTGCCGGAAAGGGAGAGCTGGGCGGTATAAAAGAACCTCTTGATGCGGCACGGCTTTGCGATCTTGTTGAAGATGAATCATTTCTTTTAATAAAGAAACTGAATTGTTTTCCTGATATTCTGAAAAATTGCGCCGAATGTCTTGATCCGCAGGCTTTGAGTACCTATTTGAGGGATTTGGCAGGAGATTTCCATGCCTTTTACAATAAGTACAGGATATATTCTGAAGGCAAGGAAAACATAGAACAGTCACTTGCCAGATTTTTCTTAATCGACTGCGTGGGAAGAGTAATAGCTTTGGGGTTGAAAATAATGGGGGTTGAAGCTCCCCAGGAAATGTGATTATGAGCAAGGTTTATGACATTGCTATTTTAGGTTCAGGACCGGGAGGATATGTCGCGGCAATACGTGCGGCTGGGCTTGGGTTGTCTGTTTGCCTGATTGAAAAAGGAAATTTGGGCGGGGTATGCCTGAACGCTGGCTGTATACCTACAAAAACCTTATTGAGAAGCGCTCACCTTGTTCAGGAGATCAAACATGCGTCTGTGCTTGGTATTAAAGTAGACAATATTGATTTTGACTTTGATGTCCTGATGCAGAGAAAAGAAAAAGTTGTAGATCAATTAAAAAAAGGCATCTTGTATTTGTTAAAAAAACGGGGAGTGGATATTGTTAATGGTTTGGGAAAGATCACGGATTTAAACACAATTGATGTGCAGGGCAGGAAGATCAGGTTTGATAAGTGTATTATAGCTGTGGGATCTCAGCCTGCTGTTATACCTGAGATGAATTTTGATGAGGAAGCCGGGATCTTATCCAGCCGCCATATACTTGAACTGAAAAAGATACCGAAGAGCCTTTTGATTGTCGGAGGGGGAGTGATCGGGTGTGAATTTGCCGATATATTTAACAGTCTGGGATGTGAGGTTACAATGCTGGAGTTAACCGATCAGATTCTTCTCAAAGAAGATGTTGAGATCGCCCGCAGCCTGGAAAGAGAGCTGAAGAAACGGGGAATTAAAATATTTACCAAAACAAAAGCGGTCAAGACGAATAAACTCGCCGTTGGAGGTTTTAATGTGATCACTGAGGATAAAAAGAATATTGTATGTGAAAAAATTCTTTTATCCGTAGGCAGAGTTCCCAACGGGCAGGATTGCGGATTAGATGAAGTGGGGATTAAGCATAATAACGGAACTATTGAAGTATGCGAGAGTATGCAGACAAATATCGAAAATTTTTATGCAGTGGGTGATGTGCTCGGGAGGACATATCTTGCTCACGCGGCAAGCCGCGAAGGGATAGTTGCCGTAGAAAATATTGCAGGCATACCCTCAAGAATCAATTATGATTTTGTGCCCCGCTGTGTTTACACCGATCCCGAGGTTGCAAGCGTAGGAATGAGTGAGGCTGCGGCCAGACAGAGGAACATTAAGATAAAAATTGCCAAATTTCCGCTTACAGCTTGCGGCAGAGCTGTTGTTGAAAATAAGGCGCAGGGAATGGTAAAACTAATAAGCGACAGCGAGGATAATATTCTGGGGGCCGCATTATGCTCATCCATAGCTAGTGAACTTATTCATGAGCTGTGCGTTGTCATGGAATCCGGAATAAAGAGTTCGCGATTTTCAGAAATTGTCCATGCTCATCCAACACTTTCTGAGTCGATAATGGAAGCAGCGCAGGTATTGCAATCAAAAGCGGTCCATATTTTCTAGGTTTTAAAAAGCTCTCTGAACTCAATTACAAAATCAGCCTTGATAATAAATTTTTATCATGTTAGTATTAATAGTGTTAGGCTAAAATATAATAATACGGGGAGGGATAAATAATGATTGACATTGTCATGCCGGATTTAGGCCCGGACATTGAAGAAGCGAAAATATCTTTTTGGCTGGTAGAAGCAGGCGAGCACGTTGATGAGGGAAAGGACCTTGT
>DAOVNL010000165.1 GCA_030630245.1 Candidatus Omnitrophota bacterium
GGGAGCACTGAAGATCGAAAGGATTCAGCCTGAGGGCAAGCGAGCGATGGACGCGCATAATTTTGTGCTTGGACATCATGTAAAAACAGGAGATGTATTAGGACGCAGCGAATAGCGTTTAACAGCGATTAGAGTTGAATTTTTACTTTTAACTTTTAACTTTGGTTTTTCTATTATGCCGCAACTTAGAAAAGATCCAATAATCGGCAGATGGGTGATCATTTCCACGGAGCGCGGGAAACGTCCGCGTGATTTTGTGGTTGCTAAAGAGGAGCCCTCAGATATAGATTGTCCTTTCTGCGAAGGCAGGGAAAACGAAACTCCGCCGGAGATCTATGCCGTACGCAGACAAAACACCAGCCCGAACACTCCCGGTTGGGACTTGCGTGTCGTGCCGAACATGAGGCCTTTGATGCAGATAGACGGCTATATGGGCAGGCGGCCGCAGGGCATGTTTGACTTAATGAACGGAATCGGCGCTCATGAATTAATTATTGAGACCAGCAGGCATGTTGCTAATATTACGGAGCTTGATATTGAGCAGGTTACCTGTGTGTTTGATACATACGTTAAGCGCATGAAAGCCATGGAGAAAGATGTCAGGATAAAATACGCGCTTATTTTCAAAAATTACGGAGTTGCCGCCGGAGCCAGCCCGATAAGGCATTCAAGGTCACAACTCATTGCCTTGCCTGTAAATCCAAAAAGGGTAAAAGAAGAACTTGCCGGATGTAAACGTTATTATGAATATAAAGAACGCTGTATATTCTGCGATATGCTTCGCCATGAGATAGGCGCGCAAGCACGTGTTATTGCTCACAGCGACGGATTTGTCGCTTTTACTCCTTATGCTTCGCGTTTTCCTTTTGAGGTATGGGTTTTGCCTGAGGAGCATTCCTGTGACTTTTACACCCTTAAAAACACAAAAGGCCTGGCTATCATCATGAAAGCAGTAATGGATAAGTTGTCCGCGGGACTCGACGATCCGCCGTATAATTATATTATTCATACCGCTCCGTTTAGGCGGATGACCTCAGCAGGATACTGGAAAACGATAGATTATGATTATCACTGGCATATTGAAATTACACCGCGGCTTACAAAGATTGCCGGGTTTGAACTGGGCAGCGGTTTTTATATCAATCCAACACCGCCTGAGGAGGCGGCAAAGTTTTTGAATGGGTTGAACAAGGAGAGAAAATAATGCAGCAGTTGCGTCGCGATCCGATAATCGGCAGGTGGATAATTGTCCGCTATGATGAGATTAAAACCCCTGTTGACTATTACGCGGAGGCTGTACAGAAAAAGCGTTCCGGAAAGATGTGCCCTTTTTGTGTCGGCAATGAAGATATAACTCCGCCGGAGATATTTGTCGATAGAACTCCCGGGTCTCAGCCGAATGAGCCGGGGTGGAACCTGCGTGTGATTGCCAATAAATTTCCGGCATTACGCGTAGAAGGAGATCTGGAACGCAAGGGGATTGATATATACGATCAGATGAATGGGGTCGGAGCGCATGAAGTTATTATAGAGACGCCTGAGCATGAAAAGGATATTCCGGATCTAAGCCTGCAGGAAGTTTCTAAAATAATTCTTGCGTATAAACAACGCTGTATCGACCTTAAAAAAGATAAGCGTTTTGAATACATCCTTATATTTAAAAATCACGGCCTGAATGCGGGCGCTTCTTTGGAGCATTCGCATTCACAGCTGATTGCCCTGCCGATTGTGCCTAAAAAAATAAAAGAGGCGCTGCGCGGCGCTGAAAAATATTACGGGTTTAAGGAACGATGCGTGTATTGTGACATTATGCGTCAGGAACTGCGGGAAAAAGAGCGGCTGGTTACTCAAAATGAGCGGTTCATTGCCTTTAGTCCTTTTTTCTCCTGCACCCCCTTTGAAACATGGATAATGCCGAAAGAGCATGAGAGCCATTTTTGCGGCATACGCGAAGAGGCAATTGATGATCTGGCGGCTATTTTAAAAGACACTTTGGGCAGATTGAAAAAGGTCTTGACAGATCCCCCGTTTAATTTTATTATTAACACGGCTCCAATACAGAATGATCAGGAGCTTGTTTATTATCATTGGCATATACAAATTTTGCCAAAACTCACCAAATCAGCTGGTTTTGAATGGGGAACGGGTTTTTATATAAATCCCAGCCCACCGGAACAGGCCGCGAAATTTTTGCGTGAAATTCATTAGTAAAAAAAAAGCAAAAACCATAAACACAGATACACAAGGTAAACTCTTGGTAATCTAAAAAAGGAGGAAATGCAATGGGAGTGAGAGTAGGTATTAATGGATTTGGGAGAATCGGCCGTCATGTATTTAAAATTGCTATGGAAAACAGCGATATGGAGGTTGTGGCAATCAATGACCTTACAGACGCGAAAACACTCGCCCATCTTTTGAAATATGATTCTGTTTACGGCAGATATGCTAAACCCGTTAAAGCAGAGGGTGATGCTATAGTTGTTGACGGAAAAAAAATTCAGATCACCGCTATTAAAGATCCGAAACAGCTGCCTTGGAAAGAGTTAGGGGTTGATATTGTTATTGAGTCAACCGGAGTATTCAGGAAAAAAGAGCAGGTAATGTGGCATGTTGAAGCAGGAGCCAAAAAGGTAATTCTGACGGTTCCTTCAAAAGACAAAGTTGACAACACGATCGTTCTTGGTGTAAATGATGACATGCTCAAAGCAGAAGATATCATTGTGTCTAACGCGTCATGCACAACCAACTGTCTTGCGCCTGTAGCTAAGGTTTTGCATGATAACTTCGGCATAGTTTCCGGTTTGATGACAACAATACATTCCTACACTAGCGACCAGAGGCTCCTTGATTTTCCGCACAGCGATTTAAGAAGATCACGTGCCGCGGCATTATCAATGATTCCGACAACAACCGGCGCGGCTAAAGCACTGGGGCTGGTTATTCCTGAGCTTGACGGAAAATTAAACGGCATGGCTATCCGGGTACCTACCCCGACAGGTTCGCTTGTTGACCTGGTAGTAGAGCTGGAAAAGGACGCGGCTGTTGAGGAAATCAATGCGGCGGTTAAGGCAGCGGCAGGAGGCAGTATGAAAGGGATCCTTTTCTATTGCGATGAGCCGATCGTATCTGCTGATGTTATCGGGGATTCTCATTCGTCGATCTTTGATGCTCTGAGCACAATGAAAATCGGAAAAAACATGGTTAAAGTTCTTTCATGGTATGATAATGAATGGGGATATTCAAACAGAGTTGTTGATTTGATTGACCTGATCGCGACCAAAGGATAAGGTTAACGATAAATTTACGGTTTAAA
>DAOVNL010000206.1 GCA_030630245.1 Candidatus Omnitrophota bacterium
TTTCGTATTAACTGAAGTTTTCATTCCAAGCGTATATTCAGCAGCCATTACAACCTCTTCTAAAGCCGCGTTTCCCGCGCGTTCACCCAGCCCGTTAACAGTTACACTAACACCTTCAGCTCCCGCAGCCAGGGCTGAAATCGTGTTCGCTGTTGCCATTCCTAAATCATTATGCGCGTGAAATGCCAGATCAATACCCCTATCTTTACCGCGAAGTTCTGAAATAAGATTAAATGCCTGCGCGGGATTCATTATTCCGACAGTATCCGCGATACATACCCTTTTCGCTCCGCTATCAGCTGCTGTTTTACAAAACTGCAACAAAAAATTTCTGTTCGCGCGAGAAGCATCCTGCGCTCCGACAGACACAAAAGAAAATTTTCGCGACGCGTATTTAATTAAATTTTCTGCCATAGCGAATAATTCACTTTTTTCTATTTTAAATAAAGGCATTAAAATATCAGACACAGGAAAAGAGATGTGGGCCCTTTTTAACCCGCATTCATAACAAAAATCAATATCACGACGCAAAGCACGGCACCAACATATAAGCTCTGAATTCAGACGCATAGCCACGATTGCTTTCATACCTGACCTTTCTTCCTCACCCATAGCCGGTGTTCCGATCTCAATTTCGTTTATTCCCGCGTCTGATAACAGTCGCGCGATATTTCTTTTCTCGTCTAAAGAAAATACCACACCGGCAGACTGTTCCCCATCACGCAAAGTCGTATCAATTATCCACATATTTTTCATAAAACACCTGTATTAGATTCAAAGTATTGGCCGCTACATTAGGAATGCTTTTACGTTAATAAATATTTTTGAGAAACCCCGCCTTCCTCTATCGCGTCTAAAATTTCATCGATAACCTCCTCGCTAAGATTGCCGTACCAGTCTCCTTTAGGATATACAACCATGGCAGGCCCTCTGTCACAAACTTTAAGACATCCTGTACTGGTTACAAGAGAACTAATACCCCTGTCCGCGAGTTCACCTTCAAGATACTGGGTTAAATCAACAGCGCCTCTCTTATTACAAATACCCTGAGGTTCTCCTCCCGCTCTGAAACTGTTACAAACAAAAAAATGAAATTCCGGCTTTTCCATAATACAACCCTCCTTTTAAAATAACTTAGATCCTTTGTTTCACTCAGGATGACACGCGCCTGTCCACGCTTGTCATTCCAAACACTGTCATTCTTCGGTCGCTTAGCTCCCTCAGAATGACAATAAAGCCTCCCTACGAAAAACATTCTTGTGCAACTGAATCTACAGGTAATGCTGCCGCGATAGATAGTAAATCCCGCGTCTTTTCACTATTGCCTTCTTTTAACAGGCCGGCAGCATCCGCTCTGCATCTCTGACAATGCATCATCTGCTTAATATACTTTGAACACTTTTTTCTAATTTTAAAAACCTCAGCCCTTTCAGGCTCTCTGATATTCGCAAACGGTGTTCCCTCAACAGGACAGACCGGCATACAATTAAAAATATTTGCCCCTGCTTCCGAAACCTTAAGAGCCACCTCCTCAACATGCCGGTCATTAATCCCGGGAAGTAAAATAAAATTTACCTTAACAACGATTCCTGCCTCACTAAAAACCTTAACTGCTTTTAATTGCCTGTCTATTAAAAGTTCCGCTGCCTCTTCTCCATAATACATCCGCCCATTATCAAAAACCCACGCGTATATCTTTGCTCCAACTTCTCTCTTAACCGCGCTGACTGTTATTGTAAGATGTGTAAGTCCAAACTCTATTAGCTCATCAAAATAAGGTAAAATATTAAGCCCGTTAGTGGACAAACAAAACAGCATAAAAGGATATTTTTCCCTAACTCTACGAATAGTTTCTAACGTCTCCTCAACATTAGCAAAAGCATCCCCAGGGCCCGCGATACCCATAACAGAAATATTCGGCATCTTCTCCATAATCATATCAAAATAAATACTTGCCTGAGCAGGAGACAAAACAGCGCTTGTAACACCAGGACGGCTTTCATTTACACAACTGTATTTTCGATTACAAAAATTACATTGGATATTACATTTTGGCGCGATAGGAAGATGCACTCTGCCAAATTTATTCCGCGCGCCAAAATTGAAGCAAGGGTGATTTTCTCTATTTATTATTTTGATTGTATCCATATATTTCCCTATTCCCTGCCTTTTACATGTAAGTATAACCCGCTGCTGATTCCGCCTGCTTTTTCACAATAATCGCGTTAACTATCCTATCAAGCAACTCCTGTGTTCCTTTGTAAGCTAAATGCGAAATCCTTGATGCCCCAAATCTATCGTGTATGGGAAAACTAACTCTGATAAGAGGAATCCCCAATTTTCGGGAAATAGTGTAACCCTTACTATTTCCAATTAAAAAATCCGGCTTTAAAGTTTTAACTTGCTCCTCAATATCTACAAAATCCGCTTTAGTATTAATTATTATTTTATTTCCATATTCTTCTGAAATTTGCCGCAAAATTTCTTCCATCATCCTCCCCTTTTCCCCTGATGAACAAAGGACGGGAATTACTCCTATCTCACATAAAAATCGCGCGATAGATACAACTATATCTTCTTCCCCAAAAACAACAGCCCGCTTGCCAAATAAATATTTATGCGCGTCACAATACGCGTCAATAAGCCTCCCCCTTTGCGCGATATATTTATCGGGGATTTTCCTGCCGCTTATTATTTTTAAACTATTTAAAA
>DAOVNL010000096.1 GCA_030630245.1 Candidatus Omnitrophota bacterium
CCACCCGCGTCCAGCTGCAGGCAACCCGGCGCCGCGGCCCGCACACAGCTGCGATCATTACATTAACTGACGATATCACCGCCAATCAAAAAGAACTTTGGGGCGGCAGCTATCCCCGGGCAAATCCCTGAAACTGGTAAATGAACGGTATAATCTCCTTGCCATTTTAAAAACAATCCTTTATAATAAGTAATTTGTTAAGGGACAAACCATGTTTAAATTTATTAAAGATAAAATCTTCGGTAATCAAAATGAAAAGGAATTAAAGCGCCTGGCCCCCCTCGTTGAGGCGATAAATTCCCATGAAAAAGAGATTAAACCTCTTGGCGACGGGCAATTGCGCGCGAAAACAGATGAATTCAGGATAGTGATCAAAGAGCATATCGAGCAGAACTCCACCTCTGAATCCGCGGAGGAGCTCAAGAAAAAACTGGAGCAGGAAGCATTGAAGAAAATCCTGCCGGAAGCTTTTGCCGTGTGCCGTGAAGCAGCCCGGAGAACACTCTCAATGCGGCATTTTGACGTACAGCTTGTCGGAGGTATTGTTCTGCATGAGGGAAAAATCGCCGAAATGACCACCGGTGAAGGTAAAACCCTGGCAGCGACTCTGGCGATTTATCTCAATGCCTTAATGGGCAAAGGAACGCATGTTGTTACTGTAAATGATTACCTGGCACAGCGGGATTGCGGCTGGATGGGGCCGGTTTACACTTTCCTGGGGTTGACCTGTGCTTCTATCTCGCATGATTTTTCTGTTGTATATGACGCGGAACATCTGGATGCTGCTGCCCGGGACGAACGCATGGCCCACCTAAGGCCGGTTTCCAGAAAAGAAGCTTATGCTTGCGATGTGACTTATGGAACAAATAATGAATTTGGTTTTGATTATCTGCGTTCGAACATGGTCATGCATAAAGATGATATGGTGCAAAGAGAAATGAACTTTGCTATCGTCGATGAAGTGGATAGCATTCTTATAGATGAGGCCAGAACGCCTCTTATTATTTCCGGCCCGGCGGAAGAGTCAACCGACAAATATTACAAGATAGATAAAATTATCCCCAAGCTTGCTGCCGGTGAAAAAAACGAAGAGACAAAAGAAGAGACCGGTGATTACATAGTTGAGGAAAAGGCAAATACTGTCTACCTGACTGAAGCCGGCGAGGCCAAGGTATCAAAAATGCTCGGCGTTGATAATTTAAGCAGCCTGGAAACAATGGAACTAAAGCACCATGTTGATCAAGCGCTCAAAGCTCACTCCCCTTTATTCCGCCGTGATGTACACTATGTTGTAAAAGACGGACAGGTGATTATTGTAGATGATTTTACCGGGCGCCTTATGCCCGGAAGACGCTGGAGCGATGGATTACATCAAGCGATCGAAGCAAAAGAAGGGCTCAAAATTGAACGTGAAAATCAAACGCTTGCGACAATTACCTTTCAAAATTATTTCCGCATGTATAATAAATTAGCCGGCATGACCGGAACGGCTGTAACAGAAGAAGCCGAATTCCAGCATATTTATAAACTTGATGTTGTTGTGATCCCTACTAACTGTACTCTAATCCGCACGAATTATCCGGACGTAATCTACAAAACAGCTAAAGAAAAATTCAAGGCCGTTGTTGAGGAAATACTTAAGGTGAACGCGGCCGGCCGGCCGGTGTTGGTAGGCACCATCTCTATTGAAAACTCTGAATTGATCAGCCGGCTTCTTAAGCGCCGGGGCATCGCGCACAACGTGCTCAACGCAAAATCGCATGAACAGGAAGCGCCGATCATCGCGCAGGCCGGGAAAAAAGGCTTTGGAACCATAGCCACGAACATGGCCGGCCGCGGAACAGATATTCTGCTCGGCGGGAACGCGGAGTATTTCGCCGCTGAACTTTTGAGTAAAAAAGGCATTGACCCGCAGCTGGCAACAAAAGAGCAGCGGGGAAAAGCCCTGCAAAGCGTAAGAGAAGAAGCCGCGAAAGAACACGCTGATGTTGTCGCGCTCCAAGGCCTGCATATTATCGGTACGGAGCGCCATGAAGCCCGCCGCATCGACAACCAGCTGCGCGGAAGAGCCGGAAGACAGGGAGACCCCGGTTCAAGCAGATTTTACCTATCTTTGGAAGATGATCTTATGCGGATTTTCGCCTCTGACAGAATTACCAAGTTTATGAATTTTGTGCAATGGGAAGAGAATATGCCGATTGACCATCCTATGATCGGGAAATCAATTGAAATTGCCCAAAAAAGAGTCGAATCCCACAATTTCGACATAAGAAAACAATTACTTAAATTCGGTGATATCTTAAGCAAACAGCGCGATGTTATTTATGATCAACGCCAATTTCTTTTAACCCAGGATAATATCAGAAGGTATATCCTGGATCTGATCGGCGAGGTTGTTGATGATGCCGCGCGGCAGTATTTACCGGAAAAAACTCATCCCGCGGACTGGAACATCTCCGGGCTGGAGGATTGGCTGCGTTCAAAATTCGGCATTATGTTTTCCATATCACCTAAGGGCGATATTCCGGAAATGGTCAAAAAAGCAGTTAACGATGCCTACGAACAAAAAATAAATGCTCTGCAGCATACGCTGCGGCATGATTTTGAGCGCTCTATTTGCCTGCATGTTCTTGATACGCAGTGGAAAGATCATCTCTACGCTATGGACACATTAAGAGAAGGGATCGGATTGCGCGCTTTCGGACAAAAAGATCCTCTTGTGGAATATCAGCATGAAGGCTATATGCTTTTTGAAGACATGGTCAACAGAATAAAAGAAGAATCTTTGGAATTTCTGTTTAAAGTAACCATAGTCGGGCAAAAAGAACCTGTGGGGATTTTTGAAAGCGCTCCGGTTTCATATTCACACCCCCGGACAAACCAGTTTTCCAGATCCGCGGCAACCGGCCCGCAGCCGGCAGCAATGCCCGCGCAAATTCCCGGGCAATCACCTGAGGAGGCACTGGCTCAGGAAAAACCTTTGCCATTTGTGCGTGAAAATCAAAAGGTCGGCCGCAACGAACCTTGCCCTTGCGGCAGCGGGAAAAAATTCAAGAAGTGCTGCGGTAAATCTCAATAAATGGTAAAGGCAAAATCACAAAAACTTACAGCCAAAAATTTGATCGCTCCCTGCATATCCGCTCTTATGTCGGCTCTTGCGTTTTCCGGGGGAAATCTTGGATGTCTTTCCTGGTTTTGTCTAATCCCTGTGTTTTTGGAATTGAATAATAAAACGCGCCTGCAGCGCTGGCTGCTGTTTTTGTTGTTCGCGGTTTTATTTTTTCTGGGCACTCTCTACTGGATCGCGCATGTCAGCATGGCCGGATTGTTCTGCCTATGCGTTTTTCTGGGGCTTGAGTTTTCCCTGTTTGGCCTGCTAATGCCTAAGCCCAGCGGTAAACATTCTCTTTTGCTGATACCCTTGCTTTGGATAATCTTTGAACGCCTGCGCGGTTTTTTGTTTTTTGGATTCGGTTGGGGGCTTATCGGGTATACGCAATTTAGAAACCTGGCGCTGATCCAAAGCGCTCAGCTTTTCGGCGTGTGGGGAATCAGTTTTTTAATCGTGCTTGTGAATATCAGTTTAACCCATCTAGTTTTTAGCAAGTTCCGCGTCAGCCTGAAGAAAAGCTTCATCTTTGTACCGGCAATTTGTCTTATTCTTGTATATGTTTTTGGTTATTACGCGTTAAGCCGGCCGTTTCCCTCGCCTGAGATAACCATAAGCCTGATTCAGGCCAATATTCCTCAAGCGCAAAAATGGGATCCAAAGTATTCTGAGGCGATTGTAGAAAAATTCAGCGCTTTAAGCAAAAAAGCTGCTGCTGAGGGCCCGGAACTCATCATTTGGCCGGAAACATCTGTGCCGGGATATCTGCTGGATGAGACAAAACTCTACCTTAAAATTACAAATCTGGCCAAAGAGCTGAAAACATATCTGCTTGTGGGCAGCCCCCGGGAAGATTATGAATATAAAAATTTTTATAATACCGCTTTTCTCTTTGGCCCGCGCGGGCATCTGCGGCGTTTTCACGATAAAATCCATCTTGTTCCTTTTGGCGAATATATCCCTCACAAAAACTTATTTCCATTTTTAGGGGATACTCCGATCGCTGATTTTTCTTCTGGAGAGCGTTATACCGTTTTTGAGCTAAAGGGGCATAAAGGAAATACTGTGCGTTTTGGCGTGCTGATCTGTTTTGAAGATGTCTTCCCCGGCCTGGTTAGAAACTTTCGCGGCAAGGGAGCTGATTTTTTGGTCACGATCACCAACGAGGCCTGGTTTAAAAACAGCAGTGAACCTATACAGCATACAGCGATCAGCGTTTTTCGCGCTATTGAAAACCGCTGCTGGTTTCTCAGGTGCGCGAATACCGGGATCTCCTGCTTTATAGATCCGCTGGGAAGAATACGCAAAAAAGTAGAGCAAGGCGGCAGAGATATTTTTGTCGAAGGGATTGCTGCAATGAACCTAAGCAATTAAGATTTTATGTGAAATATTCGGGTTAGTATGGCCAGTTTGTATCGTCAATATTCCAATCCTGGTCAATTTCCAGCGTCAGGCCATCCCCACCACCCCCAACATCGAGGTGTTCGGCTTCAATAATAAAGGTATTGGTACTGACACTGCCAGCTTTTATTCTATACACCCAATCCCCGTCCTCGTCGCCGCCTTGAAGCACGTCCACATAGGATGGAACCAGTTCGCTGAATATATTGC
>DAOVNL010000011.1 GCA_030630245.1 Candidatus Omnitrophota bacterium
AGACAGTCGCAGCACTAAACAAGCGGCCTCAAACTTGCAACTTATTTGACTAAAACTGTGAATTTCACTTAAAAATTTCCCGACCACCTTCCAACCTAAACAAGAAAAAACCTTCTATTCTTTATTTTCTATTCTCTGTCTTCTGTATCTTGCATTCTGCATCTTAATTATTTTATTCCCCCGATCTTTCATACAACTCTTGAGGCCACCATGTATAGATTAAAAGGTTTTTGTTTCTTTGCTATTATATTGTATAGTAAGGAGTATGACAAGACTAAGGATTGCGGATAATTAAAACATAAAACGCAAGTAAATACCGGATATGAACACATTGATTAACTTTCTCATTATACTGATGGGCTTAACATGCTTTAGCGCTCAGGTACTTTTCATCCGCGAATTTCTTATTCAATTCTACGGCAATGAATTAACCATTGGACTTATTCTTGGAAGCTGGCTAATATCTGAAGCAATCGGCAGTTTTGTTTGCGGGATTATCCCCTGGCGTAAACGCTCATCCTTAAACACATATATAATAACTCAGCTCCTTATCAGCGTGCTTCTGCCTTGCAGTATTATCGCGGTAAGGGTTATAAAACCGCTTGCAAATATACCTGTCGGGCAGGGCTTAGGCATCATTCCCATATGCCTGTTCTCGTTTTTGATCATCTTTCCCCTGGGATTTCTTCTGGGATGCCAATTCCCTCTTTTAAGTCATATTCATAAAGAAAACAGGAAAAGCATTCTGGCTGTATCTGTCGGCAGCAGTTATTTTCTTGAAGCTTTAGGGTTTGGTATCGGAGGCATCATTATAACCTGCTTATTTGTTCCCCATATCAATTCCGTGGGAATTGCCTTTATCATAGCCTGGTTCAATTTAACCGCAGCATGCCTGCTGTTCGCAAAAAGCAATGTAATCTTGAGCAAACTCCGGCAAAAATTTTTCCTTTTTTTTATTGTCTTATTAAGCAGTATAGGAATCCTCTTATACATCAAGCTCGTCCCGGATCTACACGCAAACTCGCTTAAGAAACAGTGGGGCAGCTTTAATGTTGTCGATTATAAGAACTCTGTTTACGGCAATATTGCCGTGATCAAATTGCATGAGCAGTATGCTTTCTATTACAACGGAATGCCTTTTATGAACATACCGATCCCGGACATTGTTTTTACCGAAGACCTTGTTAATTTTACGCTTGGCGCATCAGCCAATCCAAAGAACATCGCTGTTATCGGCTCAGGACTGGGCGGTATTATCAATAATATCCTGAAATATCCCGTTGAGAGTGTTGATTATGCGGAACTTGACCCCATGGTTATAGAAATGGGGAAAAAATATTTAAGCCCGCTTACAGAAAGCGAACTTGGCGACTCCCGGCTTAAAATCCATAATACTGACGGAAGATTATTTTTAAACCAAACAAATAACCGCTTTGACGCGATAATCCTGAACTTCCCCCCTCCTTCAACTTTAATCGTAAACCGCTTTTACACCCGTGAGTTTTTTGAACTCAGTCACAGCAAGCTCAAAAACAACGGGATATTCTCTTTTTCCCTGCCCGGATCGCTCAGCTATATATCCAAAGAACAGGGTGATCTGAATAAATGCCTGCTTGAGACAATTAAAAGCGTGTTCCCTTCTGTTTTTGTCATACCCGGCAATGCCAATATATACATTGCCGGAAAGGATAAAGATTTTGAGCTCAAAGGGGAAATGATCGCGGAAAATCTAAAGCGAAACCGGATTAAAAGCAGTTTGTTCACAGATTTTTATATCAACGAAAGGCTCGATCCTCAAAAACAAAAATGGTTTATGCAAAGCATTAAAGAAAACCGCATCAGGCAAAATAAGGATTTGGAGCCTGTGGGAGTCTCTTATGCTCTCAATTTGTGGAATTCCTTATTTTCCCCGGAGATCCATAATCTGCTTAGTAAACTAAGAACTTACGCCGTGCTGAGCGGTAAAATATTTCTGCTTCTTGCAATAGTATTTCTGATACCGGGCATTAAATATTTTCGGTCAAAAAAAGATAATATTTTTAAAAGCTATCTTATCCCCCCGCTGGTATTTGCCAGCGGTTTTACAGGCGTTTCTTTAAATCTTATTATCCTGCTTTGCCTGCAGACATTCTATGGATACGTTTACTTGTACGTCGGATTATTGATGAGCAGCTTTATGATCGGCTTAACTTCTGGAGGCTTTATGATGGTAAAAAAACTCATAAGTTCAAAAGCGGGGATTAAGACATTACTAAAAACAGACTCTTTTTTTGTGGCCTTCTGCCTGGCCTTCTATGGGCTTGTGAGCATATTACGGCAGTTGATCCTTGGGCATGTACACTTATCTGTTATTCTGGCCATCCTGGCTTTTTTATCTATAGCATGCGGATTTTTCGTCGGGTTTGAATTTCCCCTGGCCAATAAACTTTATCTTGAAAAAAGCGGAAAGTCAAAAGGTAAACCGAACATTCTCTATGCCGTTGACATGCTCGGTTCCTTTACAGGGGCCATACTTCTGTGCGTGCTGCTGATCCCGCAATTCGGAATACTTTCCACAATCATCCTGCTCTTTGGGTTAAAATTATGCCTGTTATTCCTGCTTGGGGCAGCGGCAAATAAAACATTATGATTTTTAAAATAGCGGGAGGAATCAAAACAGCAGTTAGCCTTCCGCCAAGAAAATGCTAACCGACAAACCAGAAACTTCTTTTTTTTGGCTGGGTCATATCCTTGATCATTAATCCGGAGTTTGTAACATAAACATGGAATTTCTTCCCGTTCTCATAACGCACAAACGCGCTGTTACCGTAAGCAGCCTCGATGAACGGGATCAGCTTTTGATACTTATAGAGAAATGCCCAGATTTTGTCCGGCTGGCTGTATAAACCGTAAACGATCCTGGGCATGGTCTTTTCCTTTTCGATATCCATATAACGTCCGCTGAGACGCTCCAGTTGAAAGTAGCTCCGGGCTCCCGTAATACCTAAAAAAGATTTCCATTGCACAATCCTGCTTTCGATCACCCATTCATCAGCGTTAAACAAAAATGTTCTTACATGAGCTTCATCGGATCCTGGGAAAAATTCAATATTTAGAGCAGGATTGGAGGACTCCTGTGAATGCCGGCATTCGACGATCGCGACCAGACGCCGGCCGCTGAAAAATCTGTAAGAAGATAAATAAAGCCTGGCAATAAATAAACAACTTACGATTAAAAGCAGAAATAATACAACTAGTATACTTATGCTCTTTCGCAATGAAAAAATATTAAATATTTTTTTTCTCATACCATCACCAATTCAACATAAGGCGCCGTTGCCAATACCCCCATTGACTTTTGACTAAAACTGTGAATTTCACTTAAAAATTTCCCGACCACCTTCCAACCTAAACAAGAAAGAACCAACATTTCTATTATATTATATCGCAACTTTGTTTGCAATAAAATCAACTTTCTCTTAGTAATCGGTGAGTCAATGGATCTTCTCTATCTTTATGTCTGTATAATAGAACTTTAGGATCTCCCGAAAATCAAATCCTCTTTCAGCCATTGTAGCTGCTCCCACCTGGCACATTCCCACGCCGTGTCCCCAGCCGCCGCCATAGAACAAAAAGGACTTTGCCGCTCCATTTTTGTCAAGTTTGACGTCTATGTTAAACATAGCGCTGCGAAGATCCCCAAGCAGGTTTCGGATATTAAGTTCTTTTTCAATAATAAATTCCCCCTTGCTGCCTTTTATCTTAATACTATGCACATGCGAAGAAGGATGCCGCTCTTTTATATCAATTGAGATCAGCCTGCCTATATCCTTTTTTTTATTTATTAACTCCTCCAACTGAACACGGGTGTATAATCTTTGCCAGCGGAAATTACTTTTGCGCGAAAAAGCCTTGTTATTGCAAAACACGGAGATCCGGTCTGAGAAAAGCCAGTCTTCAAGTTCAAGAGCAGACAACGGGAAAAAAAACCCGGTCGGCAGAAATGAGTCCTGTTTGTGCTGTAAATAAGGCACCTCAATGCGTTCACCGAAAATATTGCCCTGCGTATGGCCTCCGCAGCTGTTGCTGTATAGGGCATCAATAGGCTTTCCATTATAAACAGCAACCAGGCCGGTTGTAGAATTTATAGCCGCGTTGGTTGCCTTTGTCTCTACTTTAGCCCCGTTATAAGCCTGGCAATGGACTCCTGAGCAGAAATCATATCCATGCTCCTTGTGCCGGTTTATTTTTTTGTATGCTTCACTGCGCGCGGCAACCGCCTGGGCTTTCAAGGCTTCCCGCGGCCAGGAACTCGGCATCTCGCTCGGCAGAACTCCGTAAAGATATTCCTCCATGTTAAGCACATTAACTATCCTCAGATAACTCTCCCGCGAGGGATTAATTCTAAGCTTTCCTCTATATATCCTGTCGCTTCTGCTGGCCCAGTATTTCCCTTTACCTGCTTCCATGTCAAAAATCAGTATAGTTAAGCGGGGATTATTGTGAGCTATGAAAATACCGTTTTTGAAATCCAGGATCTTTTTGTCTTCTTCTGTTAAAGCGATCCCCTCTTTTTGCCGCATGAGAGTATAAAGTTTATCTTTTTGTCCCCGGAAAAGAACTTCCCTGGAATCGATATCTTCAATAGAAAAATCCGCACCGGATTTAAAACGCAGACGTTTAACATCGCCTATATGCACCCGGACGATCGGAGCGTTGGGCACTTTTTTCAAAGCTACCTTTTTGGCAAAAGAGCCTTTTATCCTCGAACGTTCTTTTTGCCGCAGCTTTTTTCCCAATTCTTTGCCGGATATCCTATGAATCTCGCTGATATATTTCTTTGCTTGTGTATTGTCCGGATCCACTGCCTGAACCTTCCTGGAAGCCCTGAGGGCCTGCTCATAGCGCCTTTGATTAAAATATACAGACATCAAGGCAGGATACACATCTTTAATACTTGGGTCCAGCTTTTTTGTTCTTTCTAATTCCTCCTGCGCCTCTTTCCACATCTTATTTTTTTTATAAATATTTGCCAAACACAAATGAGCAATAGCGAATTCCCCGTCAAGACTGAGGGCCTGACGGTAAGCCTCAACCGCTTTTTGCGTTTCTTTTTTGTCCTCAAAACAGCGCCCCAGCCAGAAATAAATCCACGCATCCCCTGATTCCATTTCCAGGGCTTTATTAAAAGAGCTTATCGCCTCATCCGGCATTGAATCAAGGTAGTAAACCTCACCCAGGTTCTTAAACAAAATTCTGCTTTCACCCAGCTTGAGCAGTTTCTTATATACCGCTGCTGCCTTTTTATAAAAACGCATATTCTTATAAATAAGCGCCCTGTTCAATGCCGTAATCTTATCCTTAGGCCTTATCTTTGCCGCCTGAGTATATTCGGCAAGGGCCTGCTTATACTCACCGAGGTTAAAGAATACCCTCGCGCGGTACAAGTGTTCGCGGTAACCGTCTGATTCTTGAGCCCAGGTTTCAGTAAACTGCAAAAAAGGCAGGCAGAGGAATATAAGTATAACAACTATTTGTTTTTTATTTATTTTTTTCATTTTAATTAACAATGGAATTGAGCATCCGCAAAGGAAAAGTTTTCATTTCTGTTTTTCGAAAAACACTTTCTGTATTTAAATATTATGTATTTCGAAAAATACACAGGATTGAATTCAGCTTTTCATCTTTGTCTTTTATGGCAATCATTTTCAGGCTCACAACCGCTTTTGCCTTTAATATAGGCAGGAACAGCTCCAGGTCAGCAGAAATAGTATTCGCGCGCCTTTCAAGAATAGCATGATACATCCTTCTAAATTCGGAATTCGACTCCAGTTTTATCACCGAATCAATGCTTAGTTCATCTTGAGAAATATTGAATATTTCCTGAGCCGCCTTGTTTATCTTAATCCGGGAAGACTTAATATCCAAAAGCATAATACCGTTTTGGATATTGCGGTTTAACGTTAAAAGCAGTCGATTTATCACATCTACCCGGTGTTCCCGCAGTTTATCAAATTCGTTGATCCGGTCTATCGCCTTGTTGAATTTTGCCGACAAATGTGAAAATTCATCTTTGCCCCGCATAGAAATCCCGGTGCGAAAGTTATTTTCCAATATATGCTTTAAGGCAAGATCAAGTTTTTTCCTGAAAATTATGAATCGGTCCAGGATAATAAGCGTTACAACTATGCCGATACCGGCTAAAAGCACAAAACTATCCTTATAGAAAGAAGGCAAATGCTCACTTCCCACAAACCATATCGCCAAAAATATCGCAACCAGAATGCCGAACAGTATATTTATTTCTCTTTTCATGTTTATATCCTTACTTATGTTTGGTGAGCAAATTTATGCTTTCCTGTTTACCAACCACAATCAGGCAATCACCTTCTTCGAGTATATCCTCAGCTTGCGGCAGGTCATTTATTTCTTCGTTTAATATACGCTGTCCCCTCTCATCAATAGCTGCGGCCTGTTTCTTTATCGCCACAACGTTAACATCATAGCGCTTTCTAAGGTTAAGCTCCTTAAGCGAGCGTCCGCAAAAATCCTTAGGGATTCTTATCTCGGCCATCGTATGCCCGGAAGACAGCTTCATGCTTACCTGTATATTGGGACTGGTAAGGCTTTTCCCCACCGATTCCCCCATTTCCTTTTCAAGGTTGAGAATCTTTGTAATATCAAGGGCTTTAAGGATCTCTTCCTGCAAAGGGTTAACCGAGCGCCCGTAAATATTCTTTATTCCCATTTTTTTAAGCAAAGTCGTTGTCAGCAGGTTAGCCTCAACATTTTCACCGATACAGACTATCGCCGCATCAACCTGCTCAAGCCCTATAGACCGCAGCGCCTTTTCATCTGTAGCATTTAAAGCAACCGCTACGGCCACATAATCCTTAATATCCTCAACTTTTTCTTTATCAGAATCAACAGCAAGAACCTCTACACCCTGATCAGTTAATGTCTTAGCTACTGTTGATCCGAAACTACCTAATCCAAAAACAGCAATTTGACGCATATCATTCCTCCTAAGATAAAGCTGCAGTTAGTCTAATTGATCTCGTTTTCCGTTAAATAACAGCAGGGATCTTCCTGCCAAAAGTCATTATGGACAACAAACGCCCTGATCCTGCATCCGCCGCAATATGACTTATAACGGCAGCGCCCGCATTTGCCCTTAAGATAACGCGCTTTAGAGCGCAGCCGGTAAAGAAACTTATCGTCTTTGTTAAGCCATATTTTACTAAAATCCGCCTTCTTTATATTGCCAATCGCCTCCTGCTGCCAGAATTGGCAGGCAAACACCTCGCCTGAGGGCGAAATATCTACGATTTTACTGCCGGCAGAACACCCCCCGTGAAACTTTAATAATTTCAAAACCTCCGCGGCAATCTGCGAATTTCTTTTCCTCAGGTAATTATATATATAAATACCGTCGGCATGATTATCTACAGTAAGTATTTCAATGTCATAGTTCTTCTTTTTATATTCTAAAGCATGATGGACTAAAAAATCAACAACTTTACGTCTGGCCTTATTATCAATATCAAGATCGGCAATGTTCTTCCCACGTCCTGAGTATACCAGATGATACATGCAAAAACGCGGAATTTTTTCTTTTATGCATAGATCCAGCACAAACGGCAGATCAGGGGCATTAAACCTGCTTATCGTAAAACGCACCCCGGTCTTGAGCCCGGCTTCCTGAGCATTAATAATCCCCTTTATCGCCATATCATATGCGCCTTTTATTTTACGAAAGCGATCATGCAGGCTCTTTCGTCCGTCAATGCTTACCCCCACATAGTCTATCCCTGATCCGGCCAGTTTTTTGGCAAGTGCCTTTGATATAAGCGTACCGTTTGTAGATAAGCCCACCCTGATTTTTCTTGCCTTAGCATATTCGATCAGCGGCAGGATGTCCTTATGCATCAGAGGTTCACCCCCTGAGAAAAGCAAAACAGGAATATCTATTTTTGCCAAAGAATCGATCACCTTTTTGATCTGCGGAGTACTAAGCTCATTTTTATAAGTTATATTCTGCGATTCAAGGTAACAATGCCAACAATCGAGGTTACAACGCCGGGTTAAGTTAAAAACCACCAAAGGGCTTGAGGCATTGCAGTTTATAAATAATGGAGACTTTCTTTTTTTGCTTACCGCCTTTAAAGCGGCAGACACTGTCGGTTTTCCTCCCAGAAGTTTTGTAAAATTAATCATTGTCTGTTTTTTTTCAGGCTGGTTAACATCGCCTTTATAAGGCCTTCGATCGTGAATACCTTTGCCGCGGTTTCTGCTTTAAAGCCATGGCCTTGCAGCGTTTTTTCAGTAACGGGCCCTATGCAGGCAAATTTTTGTTTGTTTAACAAAGTCTTTTCTTTCTTCAAAAATTTCATGAACTGATGAACACAGCTTGAGCTGGTGAAAGTAATAAAATCAAACTGTTCATTCTTAACCAACTTTCTTAATTTCCGCGCGTTTGCCTGCAAAGGCCTGCAAACACTATAAATAAACATTTCATCGATAATCGCGCCTTGCGCGCGTAATTCATCCACCAGCAGTTTCCTGCCCTGCCTTGAGTGAGGGATGAATATCCGCTTTTTGCGAATATCGATTTTTTTAAATTCATCAGCAAGGCTTTCCATAAAAAATTTCTTAGGGATAATATCCGCAATTATACCTCTTTCCTTTAGTTCTGCCTGGGTTTCCCCGCCGAGTACAGCAACCTTTGCGTGGGCAAACAATCTGGCATCGAGACCTTTGTTCACCAGTTCGCCAAAGCAGATATCCACAGCGCCCCTACTTGTAAATATTACCCAGTCACTTTGTTTTATCCCGCTTATCAAGCGCTTAGCATCGATCTTAACTTCCTTTACCACTTCGATCATTGGATAAATACATGTTTGAGCTCCCAAAAGCTTGAGCTTCGAGCTAAAAAGTCCCGCCATAATTTTAGGCCGGGTAATAAGTATTTTTTTTCCAAACAGCGGTTTTGATTCATACCAGTTAAGTTTTTTTCTTAAATTTACTACTTTACCGATAATTACTATCGCTGGATTAGTTAATCCGTTTTTTTTAATTTTGATGGCAATATTCTCAAGCGTGCCAGTGAGAATTTTTTGTCTGGGCAGCGTACCCCATTGGCTCACACAAACAGGCGTATCCTTTTTCATGCCGTAATTGATCAGCTCAAGCATGATTGCTTTCAATCTGCTCATGCCCATAAATATCACCAGGGTTCCCTTGCTGCGGGCAAGCATCGGCCAGTCAACATCTTTATCTAACTTCTGCGGGTCTTCATGTCCGGTAACAAAGGTCACCTGGGAAGATATTCCCCTTTGGGTCAGGGCAATGCCCGCGTAAGCTGCCGCGGCGATGCCTGAACTTACACCAGGTACAATCTCAAAGGCTATTTTTGCTTTTTTTAACGCAAGCGCTTCTTCTGAGCCGCGGCCGAATAAAAAGGGATCCCCTCCTTTAAGGCGCACCACAATACGGTGTTTCCTGGCAGCATTAACAAGCATTCTGTTGATTTGCTCTTGTTTTAAGCTATGCCTGCCCGGGGATTTGCCGGCATAAATTATCTTCACCCTGCTGCCGGCATTTTCTAACAAGTCAGGAGACATTAAATGATCATAAACAATCACATCCGCGGTTTTTATGCACTCAAGCGCCGCCTTTGTGATCAATCCCTCATTACCCGGGCCGACTCCGGCCAGAAACACCTTACCTTTAACTTTCTTTCCCATAATTTATTAACCAATGTTTTTGGCAGCAATATCAACAAACACATCCACAATATCCGGATCAAACTGGCTGCCGGAACATCTTTTCAATTCCTCAACCGCATCTTTCTGTTTTAAGCTTCTGCGGTATGGCCGGACTGATATCATAGCCTTGTACGCGTCACAAACAGCCAGGATCCGTGCCCCGATCGGGATAGCAAAAGCGCGCAGGCCTTCAGGATAGCCGGAACCGTCATAACGCTCATGATGATAAAGCACCATGGGCAATATCTGCTGATGTATGTCCATATGGCGCAACATGCTTGTAGAAACAATACTATGCATTTTAAGCTTAACGAATTCATCAACGGTCAATTTTTCCTTTTTCAAAAGGATCTGCTCGCTTATTGATACTTTTCCTATATCATGCAGCAGCCCCGCGATCCTGATCAGCTCTATCTGATCGCCGGGCAGATTCATTTTCTTTGCGACTAAAACCGCAAGTTCGGCAACTGCTTCCGAATACCCCCTCTGATATTCATCCTTGCCTTCTATTGCCGTAACCAATGATGTGATTGCTCCCAAATAATCGTGCTTAAGCTTCAAATATCGATTGGCATTTTCTATGCAGATCGCCGTTTGATTGGTTATGGTCCTGATTGTTTCCAGAACATCCTCTTCCAGAGATACCGCGCTCCTGCTGACAAACAAGGATAATCCCATAACCTTATCTCCGGCAACAAGCGGAAAGATAAACAATGATTTCGGGTTTTTTACCGGAATATATTTTAGAATATCCGGTTTTGTCTTTAACTCCGGGATAAAAACTGCTGTTTGTTCATCAATTAACCGCTGGTATATCTTTTTATCAAGCTTAAAACGTTTCTGAGTTATTTTGTCTAAATCATATTCAACCCCGCTCAATGCCCCGAAGAAAAATTCCTTTGTTTTTCTGTCAAAAAGCAGCAAAGCACAGATATCTATTTTGGTTATTTCAACCAAATAACGCGCGGTTAAATTTGAAATGCTCCGCAGCTCAACCAGCCCCTCCATTTCTTTATTTACCTGATACAGCAAAGAAAGATTATTCAAAAGCTTCTCCTTGCGATTCTCATCGGCCTTAGCCTTTACCCCGCGTTCTATCAGTTCACTTAACTCCCCAACTTCAAAAGGTTTACTCACATAAGAATACGCGCCTTCATTCATTAGAGTTACAGCCGTATCAAGACAGGTGAATGCGGTGATTATAATAACAACA
>DAOVNL010000145.1 GCA_030630245.1 Candidatus Omnitrophota bacterium
AAAGAGATAGGCTTACCCCCGACGATGCTAAAAAAATTAGCTATGAACTTCTTAATGACGAACGCCGGGTGAAATTTGAAAAAGAGAGTGAATTGGATTTTTCCTATTCATATTTTAACGAAAAACGTGATCTTTTCTGCCGATTCCGAGTGAATCTATATATCCAGCGCGGCAGTGTAGCCTTGGCGCTGCGTTTTATTACCAACCAGATTCTCAGTTTTACCGAGCTTGGACTCCCGTTAATTTTAAAAGATATCGCCAGGCAAAAACGCGGCTTAGTTTTGATAACAGGAGCAACAGGCAGCGGTAAGTCAACTACTCTTGCGGCAATTGTTGATTTAATTAACTCAGAGCGCAGCTGTCATATTATTACCCTTGAAGACCCAATCGAATATTTTCACTCGCATAAAAAATCCCTTGTTTCTCAAAGAGAGATCGGACAGGATACCGCTTCTTTCTCCTTTGCCCTGCGCGAAACCTTAAGACAGGACCCGGATGTTATTCTTGTGGGGGAAATGCGTGATTTAGAAACTATAGGTATCGCTATTACAGCCGCGGAAACCGGGCATCTGGTGCTTGCGACACTGCATACTACCGACGCGGTACAGACAATAGATAGAATTATTGACGTCTTCCCTCCTCATCAGCAGCAACAGATCCGCACGCAGATATCGATCACATTACAGGCTGTTGTTTCTCAGCAGCTGGTTATGTGTTCTGATGAAGCAGGACGCGTGCCGTGTGTGGAAATTATGGTCGTGAACTCAGCCATAAGAAATCTTATCCGGGAAGGAAAAACATACCAGATATATTCAGTAATTGAAACCGCCCGTGATCAGGGCATGCAGACTCTTGACCAGGCACTGCAGGATCTGATAACCAGTAAGAAAATAAAAACTGATGCGGCTTTTCAGGTCACTCGCAATCCGGACAATCTAAAGAAACGGCTTGAAAGCAGCTAAGCCCGTTTTACTTTTTTTCCCCGAAAACTTCCGCGCTGAAAATAAAAATCTTTGCCCCTTTTTTCCATTCATCGCGGTTTAGCCCCGCTTTAACGCATGTTTGTTCCAAAAACTGCTCTGTGTTCCAGCCGTATTCAGTCGCGACTTGCGGCAATAGAAGTCCGGAGGCAAATTCTTTTCTTATTATAATTCCGTGTATTCCGACTTTAATTTTGCTTATATCAGTGATTTGCTCGATCGGGCTCATTACAGAAATTTCAAGGTCAATGGAATCAAGCTCATTTTTACTTACACTTGGAAAACGCGGATCACCTGTCGCTGCTTCGACGGCCATATCACAAATTACTTTGATCAGCGGTTCATCAGCAACAACTCTTCCAATGCAGCCGCGCAGCATTCCGTTTTTCTTTAAAGTGACAAAAGCCCCTCTTTTTTCCAGAAACAGGGCATCATTTGTTTGAATTTTCTGGCGTTCCCCTGAGTTAAGATAATCCCGGATCGATTTTCTGGCCATTGATAAAAGTTCGCTTTTTTGCGTCTCTGTTAACATATCCTTGCCTCCTTCTGGAATTATATTCTGTGTTTTTTTTGATGACCTTGAGTAAAGCACGCTGCTGTAGCCCACTACCCTTTTAGTTGATGAGTTTGTTGTGTCCGCGGATGTGGCATAAGCCAGTATATCCGTTTGATTGACACCGATTTTTTTCATTGTAAGCATGAGTGTTATCACAGCGGCTGCGCCGCATAATTCGCAGTTTCCTACGGCAAGATTATCGAAAAGAACACGGGCGTCATTATCGGCTATTAAAGAAAGCGTAGTTTTGTCGATAGCATTTGCTTTCTTTTGATCGTGAAAATGAGACATATCCGTACTTGCCACGATAAGGACATCATCTCTTTCGGAGATCAATTTAGCTAAAATATCTGAAATCTCCTCGTAAACCGGGTAGGAACTATCGGATATAATAACCGGCACGATCGAAAAGTTATTCAGGCTTTTTTGCAGAAAAGGTATCTGAACCTCTATGGCATGCTCTTTTTCAAAAACCTCAGGCAGGTACACGAAATACCTGCTGTTTTTTAATAGTTCATTTGTAAAAGCAGAATCAACCGGAACAAGGCCTAGTGGCGTTTTGAACGAACCGCTCTTATACACAGCTGCTTTTTTAAGATAATGATAATGGCTTGGCGAGAGAATAATCACAGTTGAATAATTTTTCATATAAATCGCTTTATAGGCGCTCGCCGCTATCTTGCCTGAATATATGTATCCGGCGTGCGGAGCGATAATACCGTATATATGGTTTTCGGATATGAAAGGCTTTGCCCCGGCGATCATCTGTTCGATCATGCTTGATAATTTTTTTGCATCAGCCGGATAAAAATGTCCGCTGACGTTCGGCTCCTTAACGGGCTGCTTCAGCGCCAAAGCATCCTCTATAGCGAAAGTCGCGAAAACCGCTAATATAGTTAAAATGGTGAAAAATTTTTTCATACAAAAACTCCTGCAATTGATTCATTACAATAAGGGCATTTGTTTTTATTCAGAACGTTTTTCAATATAGTGTACCCTGCTCTTTTAATCAGCTCTTTTTTACACTTAGGGCAATAAGTACTCTCGGCAGGGTTTCCCGGAAGATTGCCGATATAGGCGAACTTCAACCCTGATTCAATAGCGATATCGCGGGCTGATTCTAAGGTACTTACTGGTGTCGGCGGCAGGGTTGAAAGTTTGTAAATCGGGAAAAAACGTGAAAAATGTATCGGAACATCAGGCCCAAGATTCTTATATATCCACTCGCACATTTTTTTGATCTCATCCGGATTATCGTTTAAAGAAGGAACAATAAGATTCGTAAGTTCAAGCCAGGCGCCCGTCTCCTTTTTTATAATGATCAGGTTTTCAAGAACATGCTTTAAACTCCCGGCGCAGACCTGAGCATAATATTCTTCAGTAAAAGCCTTTAAATCAACATTTATAGCGTCTATATGAGTACAGATTCGGCGTAAAGGAACAGGGTTTATATAACCGTTTGTATGCATTACATTTTTGATTCCGTTGCTTTTGGCGATAATAGCTGTATCAAGAACGAACTCATAGAATACCATAGGCTCTGTGTATGTGTAGGCAATGCTAAGTGATTTTGTTTGCACAGCCTTTAAGGCAATATCCCGGGGAGGCAAATCCACGGCTTGAACTTGTTCAGGGGCAGCTTGTGAAATCTGCCAGTTCTGACAGAACTTACATCTGAGATTACAGCCTACCGTAGCTATAGAAAGCGACCTGGATCCGGGAAGAAAATGGAAAAAAGGCTTTTTTTCTATGGGGTCAATATGCACCGCGCAGAGTTTGGCGTAAACGATATTATAGAACTTCCCTTTTCTATTCTCTTTGATGCGGCAAAAACCGCGTTTGCCGTCTTTAACTATGCACTTATGCGGGCAGTGCAGGCATTGAATAATGTTGTCTTTAAGCGTTTTGTAATATAAAGCCTCTTTTTCCTTAACAGAGGCGTAAACAAAGCCCAGATCTTTGCTCAGCATGTATCCGCTTGAACAGATAGTCATTTTTATGAAGTCCCGCCTTTTAATGCGCATTGATCGTTCCCCTCCTTAAACCAAATCTTTTAATACGGGCCGTAAGAGAGTTTTGATTACCACCAGGCAGATGATGCCGATTATAACCACCAGAACAGCTCTGGTCTCACACTTATTAAGAAAAAGCCCCATAGCTAAACCGGCCGC
>DAOVNL010000034.1 GCA_030630245.1 Candidatus Omnitrophota bacterium
AACGTGACACCGGCTTCTTAAGCCGGCTGCGGTATCCCGGGCCAAGAGGTATTGTGTTACTGATCGTAATGCTTATTGTTATAAGCTTTATTATGCTTATCCTAAAATGATTGTCAAAAGTTATTTTGAAGTGCACTGATTATTTGCTATAATACTGAAAACAAACAAAAACTATAAAAGAGATAAATATCATGAAAATAAGCCGGATACTTAAAAACAACGATCAGGGTGTTTCTTTTGAATTCTTTCCCGCGCGCACTGAAAAGGGCAGAAAATCATTGGCGGACATGATCGGAATTTTAAAGCAGTACAAACCCCTATATGTATCTATGACTTATGGGGCAGGCGGGGGCGGCCGGGACCGTACTAAAGATGCTGTTTCGCTGCTTTTAGAAAGCAAAGAGCTTGAGGTAATGCCGCATTTAACTTGTTTGGGGGCAGAATGCGGTGAGATAAAAGATCTGCTTGATGAATACAAGGCTAAAGGCATAGAAAACATTATGGCATTAAGGGGGGATCCCCCGGAGGGAGTTAATGATTTTGATTTTACCCGGAAGGATTTTTCTTATGCGATTGATCTGGTGAAGACTTTAAAAGACTACAGCCGCTTTTGCATTGGTGTTGCCGTATATCCGGAAGGACATATCGAGACGGCATCAATAGAAGAAGACCTGGAGTATACAAAACAGAAAATTGATGCCGGCGCTGATTTCGCGGTTACGCAGATGTTTTTTGATAATAAATATTATTACTCTTTGATAGACCGCATGCATAAAAAGGGAATAGATATCCCGGTTTTGCCGGGTATTTTACCGCTTACTGATGTAGAGAAAGTAAAACAGTTCGCTTCGATTTGCCGGGCGGTTATTCCAAAACATATTGAAGAAAAAATGCGGTGCGCAATAGGTCATCCGGAAGAGATGGAAAAGATCGGAATAGATTTCACGATAGAACAATGCCGCCAGCTTATAAAGAACGGAATTAAGCGGCTGCATTTTTTTACTTTAAATAAGCCGCAGGTTATTACCAGGATACTTGAAGCGATCAAATGAACAGCCGGATAAATTGATCTGGAATATATGACAGATGAAATGATTTAACAATTTATCTTGATTTGTGTTGTGTGGCTTGACAGCTTGTAAAATTTCCTTGAAAATAGTTTTTGTTTGTGTTAATCTATTTGCATATTAAATACTTTTAACCTGAATATTTCATGGTTTATTTGAAATATTCACCCACTTGTCCCCGTGTTTAGATTTGGTTTTTAAATCTGTGGGGAAAAGGGTCGATAGATTAAATTGTTGTGTAATTTAATCTGGATAGTGGGGGATGCCCCGTGAAATCTACACCCTGAAATTCTTTTGGAATTTCAGGTACTTAGTCCTGGGAATGCTCCAAATTCCAGAGGGTCCGCATTGTAACTTATTCTTGACGAAGCATGAAATATGCGGGTTAAAGATAAGAGCTTGCATGAAAAGAGCCTTTAAATCCATAATCCTGATAACCTGTTTTTTCTTGTGCACCAGTCAAAGCCTGATCAATATCTCTTTTGCGGCAAACGCAAAAGAAAAGCAAGGCAGATTAAAGGCCAGGTTGCGCTATGATGCAGACCTTAAATATTTTGATATGGGGGTAAAAGAAGTTTTAAGCGGAGATATGATCCGCCTGGAAAATGATGAAACTTTGCGGCTTATCGGAGTAAATACCCCTGAGGTAATTGAAGGGAATAAATTGCAGTTTGATTCAAAGATTTCCAATATTCCTGTTGAAGTTTTAAAGGTCATGGGAAATGAAGCAAAGTGTTTTATTGAAAAGCTTATTGATGGAAAAAGGGTCAGGGTTGAATTTGACAAAAAAAGGAAAGGTAATTACGGTGAATTATTGGGATATGTTTTTATTATTTCAGATAAACATAATAAAAAAGAAGTATTTCTTAACGCTGAAGTCATAAAAAGTGGATATACCTATAAAATCGATACTACTCCAAACAGCAGATATATGAGTTTATTCGAAAAGCTCCATGGATATGCAAAAGATCAAAGCTCTCAATTATGGCAGCAGTGGCAAAGGTAGGGCGGACGCAGGATGCTTATAAACAATAAACGATATTATGGTTGAAAAAAAGCGCTGAAAATGGTATTTTATTAAAAGAAAGTTACTAGAGGTTAATAGTGGTTACAATGATCAGAATTTTTATACAGGTTTTAAGGGGAAATAGTATTAACTGTTTGTAACCATTGGTAACTGTATATTAATAGTATAGAAAGAAAGGGGTATTTAATATGAAATGTCCAGTTTGTCAGAAAGAAATGGTTGCAGAGAATTTCGGCGGCGTGAACATAGATGTTTGTAAAGCCGGCTGCAAGGGGCTGTGGTTTGACTGGATGGAATTAGCTAAGCTTGATGAGAAAAACGAAGGCCTGGGTGCTGCGCTTCAAGAGGCATTGAGCTATGAACGTGCAAATGACGAAAACAGAAGCCAGGTTAAATGCCCAAAATGCAGCCTTCCTATGCATGTACACAAATACGAATCTGCTAAAGAAGTAAATATTGATGAGTGCTATCAGTACGGAGGGTTTTTCCTTGATTCAGGAGAGCTTAAAATAATAAGAGAAAATTTCATGGACGAAGCAGAAAGAGATGCTTATACGCAAAAACTGCTGGATAGTTCTGCTGAATTTAAAAACGAGCAGGTGAATTTGGAAAAAGAAAAGTCCAGAACAGAAGCTGTACGTAATTTTACTAAATTTTTGCGGGTGAGCTATTATATTACCGGCAAATAATCTGATAGTGTCTTTCTCGTTTATCAGTGGAAATTTAGAGATTAAGACTTTTTAAAAGAAATCCTGGTTTGGTATTGTCAAGCTGTTGAAAAATTACTTGAAATCCATAGTGTAACATATTAATAATAAACAGGTTATAAAATACTTTTTGTTTTTTGTCCTCCTTGACAGATATCTCTTCTTATGATATACTTACATTAACTTAGATTAAAGAAAAAGGGGTTGGATTCTTAAAGGATCAGGCTTTTTTTATTTAACTCTTTTAGTTGTTTAGAGTTATATTAATTTTTAGTGTCGGGACAAAAATTCATCAATAAATTAGGCAAAAGTTTAGGTATGAGATACTTTTGCATGTTTTTAACAGGTTTTTGTTTGCTAATAAGCCTGTCTTTTTTTATATTATGGGGGATGAATAAAAGCGGATTTCCTGTTGTATTGATAAATAAGATATGTTTATAAACCCGGGTATTTAAACTAACTTTTAACTGCAGGGAGAGAAAGTGAAACTGAAAAAACTTTATGAGCTGGTAATCGAAAAAGGAATAGAGCAGGATCCTCGTGGCAAAGCGTGTGTGAAAAAGGAATTGCAGAAAATTAAAAAGCAGTATGACACATTTTCAAAGGCGGAAAAAGAGGAGTTTGATATTGAGAGGATGACTAATCCTTACAGCGATACGAGAATACTCCAGGGTACAGGCAACGAGGAGATCAAAAAGGTGCTCTTGGGAATTGATATCGATGTCAGTGAAGTGCTTTTAGCGGACAAGCTTAACGAAAAAGGGGAAAAAATTGATTTGATCATCTCTCATCATCCTGAGGGAAAAGCTCTTGCCGCGCTTTATCAGGTTATGTATATGCAAACAGATATTGCGCATTTAAAAGGTGTGCCGATCACAATAGCAGAGAACCTGATGCAAAAGCGCATTACTGAGATTGAACGCAGGCTGCTTTCGGCAAATCACACTAAAACATCTGATGCGGCAAAATTATTAAATATTCCGCTTATGTGTATCCATACTCCGGCAGATAACCATGTTGCAACTTATTTACAAAATCTTATAGACAAGAAAAAACCGGATACCATCGGCGTTGTGCTTGAGATTCTAAAAGAAATCCCTGAATACAAAATTGCGATAAAAAACAATGCCGGGCCGAAAATAATCAACGGGAATAATAACTCACGCTGCGGAAAAGTGTTTATCGATATGACCGGAGGCACCGAAGGTTCAAAGGATATTTTTAAAAATTTAGCTCAGGCCGGGATAGGAACCATAGTGTGTATGCATTTAAGCGAAGAGCATCTTAAGAAGGTAAAGGAAGAAAACATTAATGCTGTTATCGCAGGGCACATATCCTCAGATACTTTAGGGCTGAATTTATTGTTGGATTCACTTGAAAAAAAACAAAAACTTGATGTTGTTGAATGTTCAGGGTTTACACGTGTTAGAAGGAAATGAGCAAAATTTCCGATCGACAATTAGAAGAGATCCTGCAGCGTTGTGATATTACAGAAATAATCGCGGGTTATATTCCTCTGAAAAAAGCCGGCAGGAATTTTAAGGCATTATGCCCGTTTCATCATGAAAAAACTCCCTCTTTTGTAGTGAATCCGGATAAGCAGATCTTTCATTGTTTTGGCTGCGGAGCCGGCGGTAATGTGTTCAGTTTTATAATGAAAAATGAGCGGATGGATTTTCCTGAGGCAGTGAAACTCTTAGCTGATAAAGTAGGGGTGCGTATTGTAACGGAAACAGAAAAAGAGGCAGGAGCAAAACATTCTGTCTCAATTATACTTTACAAATTAAATGAATTGGCTGCCTGGTATTTTCAGCAGAATTTACTTAAAGCCTCTGAGGCTAAAAAGGCCAGGGATTACCTGATTAAAAGAGGAATATCAAAAGAAAGTGTAAGCGATTTCCGTATCGGATTTGCCCCTGATTTATGGGATGGATTATTGACATTTTTAAGAAGTAAAAGGATCAACGATAACTTGCTGTTTAAATCCGGACTGGTCATTAAAAACGCACAGGACAGGATTTATGACCGGTTTAGAAACAGGATTATTTTTCCGATTTTTAATGCTCAGGCTAAGATAGTGGGGTTTGGCGGAAGGACTATTGACGTTTCAGGCGATGCGGCTGAACAGCACCAGGATAAAGGCCCTAAATATATAAATTCCCCTGAGACGGATATATATATTAAAAGTAAAAACCTTTACGGGTTTAACTTCAGTAAAAGATTTGTTCAGCAGGAGGAATATTGCATAGTTGTAGAGGGATACCTGGATTTCATTGTCCCCTATCAGGCGAAGGTGAAAAATCTTGTTGCTTCCTTAGGGACGGCTTTTACACATGAGCATGTCAGATTATTGAAGCGTTATACAAATAACGTTGTTATTGTTTTTGATTCTGATGAGGCTGGTCAGGGGGCAGCGTTACGCAGCCTCAATCTGTTAATCGAAGAGGAGATGAATGTTAAGATCGCGGATCTTCGGAAAGGATTCGATCCTGATTCTTATGTAAGAAAATACGGAGCAGAGGAATTTCTGAATAGAGTTAAAGCCGCGAAGACATTATTTGATTATAAACTGGATTTACTGCTGTTAAAGTTTGACAAAGAATCTCCTGAGGGCAAGGCGCAGATAGCTGGTATGATGCTTGAAACGATAGGACGTTTTAAGAACGCGATTTTGCGTACGACATATATTAAGAAGCTATCGGAAGCGCTGTCAATCGCAGAGGAAACTTTAATTTTTGAACTAAAGAAGATTAATCCTTCGACACAGTTTTTCGGTAAGACAGGCAAGAGCGCAAGTTTCCCAAAAGTTTATAAAAAAACTAAAGCGGCAGAAAAAATGCTTATTTCATTGATGCTTGAGAATGGAGAATTCATTGAGCAATTAAAAGAGAAAATGCATTACAGCGAGTTCACTGATCCAACTGTTAGAAAAATCGCGATGTATTTATACCAGAGCAGTAAGGATGTACAGCCGGCGGCTATATTGAAAAACTTAAATGATGAAGAGGTGAGTTCTTTTATATGTAATCTTCTTGTTAGTGATTCCGGTGTTAATGACCGCAAGAAGAGTTTTGATGACTGCATCAGAAAAGTAAAAATCGATGGGATGCAATTGAAGCTTGACGAAATCCAGAAGCAGATTAAGAATGCAAAGCAAACTGCTGAAGAACTGAAGAAATTATTAAAAGATTACCATTGTTTAAAAAAGGAGCAAAGATTTTATGAAAAAGGCAAAAAAAAAGCAGGACAAAAAAGTTGCTAAAAAGAAATCTACTGCTAAGAAAAAACCCATAAAGAGCAAGGCTCGCAAGCCGGCAAAAAAAGTTTTCAAAAAGAAAGTTGTGCTTAAGAAGAAAACTCTAAAGAGTAAAGTGCGTAAAGTATTCAAGAAAGTCATTAAAAAGAAAGCGGCTGCAAATAATAAGACGATGGTTGCAAAGAAAAAACCGGTTAGAGCAAAAGAGCAGGCACTAATCCGTAAATCTTCAGCCCTAAACGCGGAATCTCTGAAAAAAAAGGTGAAAAATCTGGGCAAGTTGATCGCCAAGGGGAAGAAAAAGGGTTATTTAACGTTTGAGGAACTGAATAATGCTTTGCCGCAGAATGTTGTCAGTTCAGAGGAAATTGATGACATACTTAGCGTTCTTGACGGAGAGAACATTGATGTGGTTGATTCTGAAGACGAGGTGCTGAAGACAAAAAATGAGGGTGCGGAATCAAAGATTAAAGAGGCTGTCCCGATAGCAGCCAATGCCCCGGCCTATGTTGAAGATCCCGTGCGTATGTATTTGCGGCAAATGGGTAAGATACCGCTGCTTTCCCGCGAAGAGGAACTTACTCTGGCAAAAGAGATTGAACGGGCGGAACTTGAGCTTTCTAAAGCTGTTTTAAGTTGTCCGGTAGCGCGCTATAGTGTCTTGCGAATAGCTAATCAAATAATAGATAAAGAGGTCAATGCTGAGGATATTATCCGGGATGAATTCAGACTCAAGCATAGCAAATTGATGAAACGAATTGCCAAGTTAACTGCCAGGTTGAGAACAGTACGCAGGCCGGAAAGCACTCTGGAAACATTGCTTGAGTTTAATTTATCTACCTTTGTTGTTGAGTCGATCGCAGAGACTATCAGAGCGAATGCTGAAAAAATCTCTTTTCTGGGAAGAGAGATTTTACGCCAGAGAATTAAAAAAAACCGCGGCCAAATACAGAAGCTGCAGCTTAAAAGAGCAAAAGTTTTTAAGGAATTCAACAGCTCGATAGAGGAAATAAGAAAAACCTTAAGAATTATCAAGCGTCGTGAGAATGAATTTACCTTTGCAAAAACGGCACTTGTGGAAGCTAATCTGCGTTTAGTGGTCAGTATAGCCAAAAAATACACTAATCGAGGTTTGTCTTTTCTTGATCTTATTCAGGAAGGCAATATCGGCCTCATGAAAGCTGTTGATAAATTTGAGTATAAACGCGGGTATAAATTCAGTACTTATGCAACCTGGTGGATCCGGCAGGCAATTACGCGTTCAATAGCGGATCAATCAAGAACTATAAGGATACCTGTACATATGACCGAAACCATAAACAAGCTTATTCGTGCTTCGCGTTATCTGGTTCAGGAACATGGGCGTGAGCCGACCCCTGAGGAGTTGGGTACTATGATGCAGTTATCGGTTGATAAAATAAGGGGAATTCTTAAGATTGCGCAGGAGCCGATTTCCCTGCAAACTCCTATCGGAGAAGAAGGCGATACGCATTTTGGCGATTTCATTGAAGATAAAAGAGTAATAAGTCCCGCGACAGCAACTGCGCATTCCATGCT
>DAOVNL010000074.1 GCA_030630245.1 Candidatus Omnitrophota bacterium
AGCTGAACAAGCTTCTCAAACAGTCAAAGAGATTTTTAATTCATATATAACAGCTCAATCAACCGCAAACATTTATCAGGACCTTCAAAATAAGAATATCAAATTATCTAAAAGCAGAATTTCATCAATCTTAAGAAATCCTATTTATACAGGTAAGCTGAGATACTCAGGTCAAGATCATCCGGGAAATCATGAAGCTATAATCTCAGAGGAAATCTTTAATCTAACCCAGGAACTTCATAAGCGGAAACAGCGAAACTTGCGAATGTATAAAAATTATCCGCTTGCCGGACTAGTGCACTGCGAAGAATGTGGTTCTTATATGACACCTTGCCACACTAATAAAAAATCGCGCGGCAAGATAAGAAGATACTATTATTACCGCTGTACAAGCACCTTCAAGAAAGACTGGAAAAACTGCAAGACAAAACAGGTAAGCGCGAACAGGTTAGAGAATTTTATTTTTGATAACCTGCAAAGAATCTCCCTCGATAAGCAGTATATTGATAGTTTGATATTCAAGCTTACTCATGCCGCGCCGGACGGCCGCAGTGGACTCGAACTAACGTTCGATTCCTCGAAAATCTCTGCTGAGATTTTCGCGCACACCCTCCAGGCCCTGGCCGCTGGCATCCGGTCTCGTCGAGGAACTGACAAAACACTTTTCCTCAAAAAACACATCAAAAATATAAAATATTCCCCCTCCCAAATAAAAATAAGTCTTTTTGTTTCAAAGAGTTCTGACAATGCTTTTTTGAATCCCCCCGCTTTAAAAGATTCAAATAAAAAAGAGAAAACCCGTTCAGGATTTTCTCCTTTTCTTCACGAACCGAAGGTTCGTAACTCAAAATTTGGCTCCCCCGCGAGGACTCGAACCTCGGACAAATTGGTTACAGGAATTTCCTTGAGTTTCCTTAAGGCCTGGACTATCTCATCTCCATATCTGCAAACAGATTTAGGAGCCGGGCGCTTCGCGCCGCTTTCGCGGAACTACTTCCTTGCGGAATAGTCTCTGCACCTTCCCTCGCCGTTTATCTTCGCAAAACAAAGCTATGGGGGCTTGGCTCAGGATTCCCTTATGGTTTATAAAAATACCACTTAGGCTTTCCTGAATTCACCCGGTTTTCATCTTGATGTTTCCACCAAGAGCTGCTATTTTAGAATGGAGCAAAACTCCATTCTCCGACTACAGCCAATCGCTCTACCAACTGAGCTACAGGGGAACCGATTTTTTGTTTTTATATTTCTCAATGAGCGTTTTACTTTTTACTTTTCACTTTTTAATGTTATAGCTTTGTAACTTTGCTGAAAACATTGTATGATTTTTTACTTCCTGCATTAAATACAGGTAAAAGCATATTTATTTTTTTATTCTGCTGCTGCCGGCTGCTCTTCGGATTGAATTATGCCTAAAAGATAGATCATTATGCACGTAGCGGAAAATACACCGATCGCTCCGTTGACTAATGAGGTCAGAATAATGCTGATCGCAGCAGCACCCATGCCCTGAATAGCATTGCCCAACAAAGATGCGATCATATTCACAAAGAATGAAACAACAAATATGCAAATAGCCAATAAAAAGAAAACCCCCACGGTTTTCCAGAAATATTTCTTTATAAAGGAAAAACTCCGCGCTAAAGAATCACGCACTCCGATGTTGTTGATCACCGTAAAATACTGGCTTATAAGTATCGGCATGGCCACAATAGCTACAGCAATAAGCGTAAGCAGTAAAACAATTCCTCCGATAATATTAAAAAAGATATTGTCTCCCCCGCCAAAAGCTATAAATATCCCGGTCAGGAAAGCGCCGACAATCCAAAATAAAATTGTAATTAAACCACCGATAATATTAAGGCCTAAAAGGCGTAAAAAATATTTGGAGCAATTGCTTATGAATTCGCCCATATTAAGACTGCCTGTCTTTAAAACAGACAACACTGATGAAAATAAACCGCCTTCTATAAAAATCCATGTCAGCATCATCAGGAGAAATACTATAACCATAGGGCCGGCAATCTCGGCAATCTTGTCCGGGGTAGGATTAAGGCCGATGAGCATCAGCATGACAAAAGCGCTAATACAGTTAAATACGCACAGTATAGCCATTGGCGGAAGAACATCCTTAAATGCCGCGCCCCCTTGCTTAATCACCTCTAAAACTTTCATACTGTCTCCTTTGTAGATGGTTAACCGCTATATACGTTTGCCTCCCCCTCAAGGGAAAATATTTGCTTGAGGAAAATGTATTGTAAACAAAAATTTTAGCAAGAATATACACTATTGTCAAGCGCTAACTTCCCGGCGGCCCTCGAAAGCCTCAGAAATAGTAGCCTTGTCAATATGCCCGATATTACTGCCTACAGGTATGCCCCTGGCAATGCGCGTGATCCTTACTTTTAAAGGGGTAAGCAGCTGTCTTAAATACTGCGCCGTTGTCTCTCCGTCACGGTTTGAACTGGTCGCAATGATCACTTCCTCTATCTTTTCTTCTTTTATGCGCGATATCAGCTGCTTTAAAGGCAGATCCCCGGGGCCTGTACCCTCTAAAGGGGAAAGCCTGCCCCAGAGCACATGATATAAACCCGCGTATCTATCGGTGCTCTCGATGGCAATCACATCCTGAGGGTCCTCTACCACACATAATATCTTGTCCCTGTTGTGTTTTTTCCGGCAAATAGGACACTCATCATCCTCGGCAAAATAGTTGCAGGCCTTGCATTTCCTGGTTTTTTCCTTAGCTAAGATGATCGCCTCGGCAAGCGCCTTGGATCTCTGCGGCGAAGACTTCAGAAGATGCAGCGCCATCCTCTCTGCTGATTTAGGTCCTATGGTCGGCAGCTTTGACAACTCCTGTATAAGTATTTCTAAGAATTTTGTATAACCGCGCATTATAGTTTATTCGTTTGTTGGGATAATCCTGCCGTTAAAAACATCCATGGCAGACTGGATGAAATCATTAAAATCCCGCCCTTCCCGCGAATCATCAGCATCCGCGGAAAAAGATTCCTCCTTAACCGGCTTATCATCCTCTTTGTCTTTGGGCAGCTCCTGACAGGCAAGCATGTCCATTTTTACTCTTGTCTCTAAAAGATTGCTTGCCGCTTTCTCAATCATCTCTAAATTTTTGATCTCCATCAGGTTTTCCCGATGAAATTCACATTCCTTTAAAAAGCCTATCTCTACCACATTGTTCCGTACCTTAAGCGGCCTGCCCTCAGCAAGATACATACCAACGCTTATCTTTTTCTTGCGTACCTGCTTGATCAAAATCGGCCAGGCCTTCCAGACAGAATCCATCGTTAATGGTGAGAGCTCCGTTGGTGTGCTTAAAGCGCTTGGCAGCGCCTCCTGAAGCTTCTCCTGTTCTGCCTTCATGCCCTCCTCCGGCGCAGAACCGCCCTCTGCAGGCTTTACCTGAGAAATCTCTGTGGAAGAAGCTGCCTTTTTTATTGTTTTTGCCGGCTGGGGTTCATCATGAACAACTTGCTTACTGCTTTTACTGTTGCTGCCGGACGCAAAAGACCCGTGGGTAAGCTTTTTAAGCTTATCTTCTAAAACCCGCATTTTCTCAAGTAATAACTTGGCAGGCAGCAATTCATGCTGCTTTGAAAGCTTAAGCAGCGCCGTCTCAAGCATCAGCCTGCCCATGCCCTGGCGCTTCATGCGCTCCTGAGCCTGCAGCAATACCGCAATGCAGTAAAGAATATTTTCCAGCTTGAATTTACTGCTCTGCTTTTTAATCTTTTCTTTATCCTCTTTGGGCAGGGCTACCAGTTTTTCACTTTCGCATTTGACGAGCATCATGTCCCGGAAATGCTCGATAAACGCGTTCATCAGCTGCGCCGGATCCTTACCTTCCTGAATAAGATCGTTGAGCATCATCATGTTCTGAGAAATATGCTCCTGCTGTAATTTATCAACAATATCAAAAACCGCTTTTTTGGACACAAGCCCCAGCACAGAACTTACCGCGCTTAAGGTGACCTTGCCCTGGCTGAAACTGTTCAGCTGATCAAGAATAACTTCCGCATCGCGCAGACTGCCGTCAGCGCTTTTGGCGATAGCGTATAATGCCTCTTCTTCGCATTCTATAGATTCCTGCTTAATAAGCTTCTTCAGTTTATTGATGATCCCCTCGGCTGTTATCCTGCGGAAATCAAAACGCTGACAGCGGGAAAGAATAGTCGGCAGAACTTTGTGCGGCTCAGTTGTCGCGAAAATAAATTTTACATGCGCCGGCGGCTCTTCAAGCGTCTTAAGCAGCGCGTTGAATGCCTCGGTCGTTAACATGTGGACTTCATCTATAATATATATTTTGAACTTGCTGGCGCTTGGCGCAAATTTTACGTTTTCCCTGAGCGTTCTTATCTCATCAATTCCTCTGTTTGAGGCGCCGTCTATCTCCAGCACATCCATGCTTTTGCCCGCGCTTATCTCCTGGCAGGCAACACATTTGTTGCAGGGCTTTTGCGTCGGGCCCTCCTTGCAGTTCAATGCTTTTGCCAGTATTCGCGCTGTTGATGTTTTCCCTATGCCCCTGGGCCCGGAAAAAAGATACGCGTGAGCAATGTTGTCCTGCGCAATAGCATTTTTCAGAGTAGTGGCAATGTGCTCCTGGTCGATTATTTCATCAAAATCCTTGGGCCGGTATTTGCGCGCGTAAGCAAGATGCGACACTTTAAAAACCTTTCTCTTTCTTGTTGATCCTTTACCCGCTTTCATATGACACGTAAAAATTTTATACTATACTTCTTACGCATTCAACGGGATAAATTCGACCTTATACCTTAGCTTCACTATCGTTCCCTAAGTTATGATCTCATTTATATGCAAATTTAACAATATAAAACATATATCCTGAATATAAAAACAGCAGTATAAACCCCTGGGCCTTTTGTATAACAAGCTTCCTGCGGGTAAACAAAAATATTAATAACGCAAAACCGATGACCAGCGGCATAGTTACTGATTTGGTCTGGCTGTCAATATTAAGCGGGCTGATTATCGAGGAAAATCCCAGCACCCAGAGCATGTTTAAAATATTCGCGCCGATAACATTGCCTACGGCAAGCTCGCCCATTTTCTTTACACTGGCAACAACCGCAGTGACCAGCTCAGGCAGGGACGTTCCAATAGCGATCATAGAAACAGCTACGACTATCTCCGGGACTTTAAAATAATTCGCTATGGCCACACCTGAGGGAATGATCGCATATTTTGCCGCAGCCGCCACTCCTGCTGCGCCTAAAACAAATTTCCCGACGTCTTTTTTGATGGCCTTGGTTTTTGACCTCGTATTATTGTTTCGGCCTTTTGCCTTTAATTCCCGGGCAATGATATAGCCGAAAAAAGCTCCCAGCAAAGCGCAAAGCAATACCCC
>DAOVNL010000051.1 GCA_030630245.1 Candidatus Omnitrophota bacterium
CGGCGGATTCCGCTCAAGATATTACAGCGGATGAACCCGGCGAAACCAAAAGCAGAAGTGCTTTGGCGAAAACGGGGCATAAAAGAAACCACGTCTTTAGACGTGAAGCTCTATGTTTTATTCGCCTAAAGCAAACATTAACACTGCTTCGGCAACTACTTTATTATCAACACTAGCCCGTCCGTATGCCTGGCCGATTTTGGATTTTAACTTCAGCACAGAAACTTCTATGCGCAGTTGATCTCCCGGTAATACCATGCGGCGGAATTTCACTTTATCAATACTCATAAAATAAGCACGCTTGCCTAAATTATCACGTTTACTTAAGAGTAATACACCGACAACCTGCGCCATTGCCTCTACGATCAAAACTCCGGGCATTACGGGGCGTCCAGGGAAATGCCCTTGAAAGAATTGCTCGTTTATGGTTACATTCTTGATCCCAACAGCATATTTATCTTCTTTAAGTTCAAGTATCCTGTCTACCAGTAAAAACGGATAGCGATGCGGCAGGATCCTTTTTATTTCATTAATATCAAGCGGTGTTATATTGCTGATATCTTCTGAGCTGGCTACAATGCTTGCCTGGGTCTGCCGGTCATGTAAATGTTTGATTTTTTTCAGCAGTTTTATATTTAACGGATGCCCGCTTTTGATCCCGATAACATGTCCCTTCACAGGATGGCCTAACAGGTACAAATCGCCGATAAGATCGCATATCTTATGGCGAACAAATTCATCTTCAAAACGAAGCGTATTCTCAACTATACCCTCTGCCCCGACAACTAAAGTATTTTCATAGTTGGCTCCCTTGCCTAATCCCTGCAGGGTAAGTTCTTCGGCTTCCTGCTGCAGGCAAAATGTACGGCTTGGAGCCAGCTCTTTTTCAAATACTTCCGGGCTGAACTCAAATGAAGCATATTGTGATTTAAGCAAAGAATCCGGATAACTCATTGTGTAGGAAATGCGAAAATCATTAGCCGGCAGGATCATCACCGAAGAATCCCCTTCTTCCATGTATAAAGGCTCTTTGGGCTGGAAATACTTTCTGGACGCGTTTTGCCGCTTAACCCCTGCTTTTTTAAGAAGTTCCAGAAAAGGCAAAGCGCTGCCGTCAAGGCCCGGCAATTCCTCCGCGTCCAGCTCAATAGTAATATTATCGATGCCTAAGCCGATTAAAGCAGCCAGCACATGCTCAATCGTATGAATTTCTATATTCTGAATCCCAATAGAAGTCCGGCGGGGCCTTTCAATAAGGTTAGACGTATGAGCTTTAATGCGCGGTTTGCCCTCAAGATCAGTCCTTACGAATTCAATACCCTGCTCCTCAACAGCTGGTTTAAATTTCACATTAACTTTTTGACCTGTATGTAATCCTATGCCGCTAAGCCCGATAGATTTATTTATTGTACACTGGTTTTCAACCATTTTTTTCCTTTAAAACATCTTCTAAAGCAGCAATTTTTTCTTCTAATTTATTTACCAACTTGTATAAATCAGGAAGTTTTTGAACACAAGCATTAATTCTTTTAGCCTTCTTATGCGGTTTTGCCGGATAACCGGAAACACAGGTATTTTCAGGAACAGACTTAGTAACACCTGCCTGGGCAGCTACCACCGCATTGTCACCAATACTAATATGGCCGATAATTCCTGTCTGTCCGGCCAAAGTTACGTTTTTACCGATAATCGTACTGCCGGAAATGCCTGTCTGCGCTACCACAATAGAGTTCTCACCAATAACAACATTGTGAGCTATCTGAACCAAATTATCAATCTTAGTACCGTGCTTTATCAATGTTTTATCAAAACGAGCCCGGTCAATGGTTACATTAGAGCCGATCTCCACATCATCCTCAATAATTACCGTACCGATCTGAGGTATTTTGTGATGAAGCCCTTTTACTGTGGCAAAACCAAACCATCACTTCCAATAACAGTTCCGCTGTGAATAATAACCCGGTCACCAACTACTACTTTTTCTCTAATAGTGACATGCGGATAGACAACCGTATCATTGCCTATCTTAGTGTGATTGCCGATAAAAACCCCTGAGCCTATTACTGTGTCGCCGCCTATTTCAACATTATCTTCAATAACTACATAGGGTTGGACAGAAACGTTTTCCCCAAAACTAACGTTCTTGCCAATAACTGCCGTTGGGTGTATTCCCAAGTAGCGAACTGTTTCATTAGGAGAAACTAACGAAAGCAATTTAGCAAATGCAAGCGAGGGGTTCTCAGCTAAAATAAGCGGCTTATGGGCATTTTTCACATCAGAAGTTGTAATAATCGCCGAAGCATTGGTATGATTCATTAAGGAAATATACTTAGGATTAGCAATAAAAGTTATATCTCCCTGCTTCGCCTCTTTAATACCGCATACACCGCGAATCTCAACATTTTCATCGCCAACTACTGATCCATCAATAAGTTGCGCTATTTCTTTTAAGGTTTTTTTCATTGCTTTTCCTTTATACTTCTACTTTTTGTAGCGCTCATTAAGTATCTTAGAAACCTCATCGGTCAAGTCCATCTCCTTAGGACCGTCAATAATGAGTCTGTCATCAATAATATAAGTTAACTTTTTCTTCTTTCTCAGCTCCATGGAAACATTTTCAATATCCTTCAATATCTCCCTCAAAATCCGATCCTCATCCTTTCGAACCTCAAATGTGCGGTTGCGTATTTCCTCCTGTTTTCCGAGCATCTGATTCTTTCTTTCTTCCTGCGCCTCCGGGCTGAGAGTGTCAAAACCCTCTTTGAGCTTGTTTATTTCCTCAATGACTTTCTTAATATCTTTTTTTACTTTATCAATTTCCTTGTTAGAATCGGCAACTTTCTTATAATTCTCAAAAATCCGTCCTAAAGTAATATAGCCTATCTTAGAACTTCCCGCGAAAGCAATATTTTGAACGACTAATATTGATACCAGCAAGACAACCAAAATTATCAGTTTTTTCATCTTTCTTCTCCTTTTAAGTTAATTATTTGTTTCATTGTACCATATCGCGAAAAATTGTCAATTGTATTAGTACCTCTGGATTAAAACTCTGGATTAAAACTATAAATGAGCCTAAAATTGCTGACTCATAGAGAAATGAAATCTCCCGGCAGCATCCCCTTCTTTAGGGTCAAGAGCATACCCGTAGTCCAGTTTAATGGGCCCAAGCGGTGTTTTTACCCGGATCCCTGTCCCTATGCTTGATCTGAGCTTCAGGTTGCCCCATACAAAATCCCCATGTGTTGCCCAGACATTTCCATTGTCGTAAAAGAATGCCCACTTTAAACCTTTGGTAAGCTGATAGATGTATTCAGCATTAAATATCCCCCTTAACCTGCCTCCGATAGGGTCGCCGAATTCACCTTCAGGGCCGATTCTCCTCTCTTTATAACCCCTAATTGTATTTGCCCCGCCGGCATAAAAGCGCTCATAAACAGGAACATACACTAAATCGTCAAATGCTTCTACCATTCCCAGGCGCAGACTTAACTCCAAGACCGCTTTTTGCCCTACCGGGAAATACTTATAATTTGAGGTTTCGTACTTCATAAAATCCTTATCCCCTCCCAGTACTCCTCCGGCATATTCACAAGAAAGAATGCTGTAAAAACCTTTTGAGGGATTAAACCTGTTGTCACGAGTATCATTAGTAATAGATGTTCTCAAGCTGCTGATGAAATTCTTTCCCTCTTCTCTTCTAACATCAGCACTTGTATCTCCGGCCATATCGCTGAGACGAACTCCTTCATAGCGATAGGTTAGTCTTCCCAACCAGTATTCACCAAATTCGCGGCCTAGAAAAAAATTACCTCCGGTACGCTTTTCGTCGTATTTATCCCAGTACCTTGTACGGCTGTACAGACTAAACCCCGTACTGAGGGGATATCCTAAAAACCAGGGCTCGATAAAACTAAGCGCATAATCCTTTCTCGCCGAACCAACTTCCATATTGATCCCCAGTGTCTGCCCCGCGCCGGCAAATCCGGGAAAATTAAAAAGATCGAAATTTTTCTGCGAAAGATTAATAAATCCGATAAACTGGTCAAAAGAACTGTATCCTGCTCCAAAACTAAACTCTCCGGTTTTACTTTCTTTTACAAAAATATCCAGGTCATATTTATCCGGTAAAGTCGTCGGTTCTTCTTTTGTGTCAAAAGTAACTTCTTCAAAAAACCCTAAATTCTGAATTCTCTGGCGGCTTCTTCTTAATTTATCTCCATTATATCTGTCCCCGGGGAATAACCTCATTTCTCTTCGTATCACTACATCCTTTGTCCGTGTATTTCCGCTAAGGCTGATTTTATCTACATAAGCAACCTCTCCTTCCCTGAGGCCATAACTAATATCAACATTTCCGGTTTGAGAATTAAGCACTGTGTCGGACTTAACAGAAACCGCAATATAGCCTTCATCGAAATAATCGCTTTGTATCGAAGCTGTATCGAAACGCAATTTGCCTTCGCTATAAACCTCTCCGCTGAATAATTTTAATCCTTCTTTTAACTGCTCTTTTGAAAACACGCTATTGCCGTAAATCTCAACATTACCCACTTTATATTGTTTACCCTCTTTTATTTCAAAAGCAACAAACATCCAGGGTTTCTTCTCATGGTAAGTTATGTTTGTAGAAACCTGCACATCAATAAACCCTTCAAAGTGATAAAAACCAATTATCCTCTCGGCATCTTCAGCTAAAACATCCTTCTTGAAAAACCCGGAATTAAACCAGCCCTTTCTTTTTGTTTTGATCAACTTTAAAAGTCTTTTATCACCATAGGAGTCGTTGCCCTGAAAACTTATCTTTCGGATACGAATCCTTTCTCCCTCAAAAACGTCTATTGTAACTACCACTTTATTATCTTTTCTCTCGACATCATATTTGACAACAGCTAGAGAATATCCCTTTTTCGCATAGAGCCTTCTTAAATTTTCCACATCTTCTTTCAGTTTGAACTTATCGAATATTTCTTCCTTTTTTATCTTTATTTCCTTGAAAAGCTTTCTTGTTTTAATTCTGCGGTTACCTCTGAATTTGATCTCATCGAGAACGGGTTTTTCCTGCACCTTAAATACCACCTTTACTCCGTCATCCATGTCCACGATATCAGCACTTACATCGCTGAAGAGCCCGGTAGCATAAAGACGTTTTATATCATCGCTTAAAGTAACAGGCGAGTATTCCGTTCCTTGTTTAGTTTGCAGTTTAGAAAGAATGCTCTGCTGGGAAACCACCTTATTGTTGATGACCTCAATTTCCACTACCTTCCGCTTAGCACCTTGAGCGCAAACAGCCCCTGAAAAACCAATGACCAATATTGCAGCCAAAATCAGTATTTTTTTTATTTTCATGAATCACTCTTCTCTTTGTGTACAACTTTCAAATCTGCTGAATTCTTTCAGGAAAGTTAATTTTTTAGTGCCTACCGGACCGTTTCTCTGTTTAGCTATATTAACATCAGCCAACCCCCTGTTCTGCTCTGTAGGGGTATAATATTCCTCTCTAAAAAGCAGCATTACCACATCGGCATCCTGCTCAATAGCACCGGAGTCTCTTAGATCAGAAAGCCTGGGCTTATAACCTTCGCGTTGTTCCGTAGCGCGTGAGAGCTGGCTTATAACCACAACCGGTACATCCAATTCACGTGCTAATGCTTTCAATGATCTTGAAATATCCGATATTTCCTGCTGCCTGCTTTCATTTTTGGAGCCTGCCGCCTGCATTAACTGCAGATAATCTAATATCAATAACCCGATATTATATTGTGCTTTTAAACGGCGCGCTTTTGCCCTGACCTCCAAAACGTTCACGCCGGGTGTGTCATCAATAAAAAGAGGGGCATGCGAAATCTTCCCCGCGGCATTTACCAGCTTTCCCCAGTGTTCCTGTGATAAAAACCCCGTACGCACCGCCTGCATATCTACTCTGGCATGTGAGCAAAGAATTCTCTGCACCAGCTGCTCCTTGGACATTTCCAGACTAAAGATTGCTGTAGGAATCTTCTCAATTACTGCCGCGTGTTCAGCAAATCCGCACATAAGGGCACTTTTTCCCATTGAAGGGCGTCCGGCGATAATAATAAGGTCAGCCGGCTGCAGCCCTGCCGTAATCTCATCTAAATCCTCATATCCGGTCGGGATACCCGTTACCTGCGTTTTCCTTTGATATAATTTTTCAATTGTTTCGATGCTATTCTTTATTAACTCTTTAACCGGCACAAAGCCGCTTTTAATTTTAGATCCGGAGATCTCGAAAATCTCCTTTTCTGCCCTGTCAAGCAAAACATCGACATCCTGATCAGGTTCGTATCCCTCGCTAAC
>DAOVNL010000122.1 GCA_030630245.1 Candidatus Omnitrophota bacterium
AATAAGGAGGCGATACAATGAGTGAGAATCGCAAACATGTGATTTTATTAATGGAAGACGACGAGGTTTTGCGCAAATATCTTGCAAAACTGTTACGCGCGGATAATTTCGAGGTATATGAGGCCGGAAGCGTTAACGAAGCGATCGATATCGCGCGGAAACCGCGATTGAATCTGGTGATAGCCGATTTGAAGATGCCCGACGATACGGCAATCGGCTTAATGAAGAAACTCGGGGAATTGCATATAGATATTCCGGTGATTATCATTACTGCTTTCGGTGAGTGGGAGACCTATCTTGAAGCTTTGGATCTGGGTGTTTGCGACTATCTGAATAAACCTATTGAATATACGGAATTTAAAGAAAAAATCAGCAATGTTTTCTCAAAAAATGCAAAGAAGAAAAGACAAAGAATAAAATAAAAATCTTAAATGAAAAATCTCGCTGTTTTCTCATCAGGCTTCGGTTCTAACCTCCAGGCAATAGTCAATTCGGTTAAAAAAAGTAAAGTGAAAGCTAATATCGCTTTGGTCATTAGCGATAATGTGGACGCTTACTCTTTGGTACGCGCAAAAAAAGCGGGGATCGATTTTTTATATGCTGATCCGGCTGATTTTAAGGACAGGACAAGCTATGATAAATTTATTGTGCGAAGGCTGAAAAAAGAAAAAATCGATTACGTCGTGCTTGCCGGATTCATGAGAATTATAAGCGATTACTTTATCAGGCAATATAAACATAAGATCATTAATATTCATCCTGCGCTGCTGCCGTCATTCAAAGGGACGCAGGCAATATCAGACGCGCTGGATTACGGAGTAAAAGTTACCGGGGTCACAGTGCATTTTGTGACCAGTACCCTTGACGGCGGGCCGGTAATACTGCAGAGCGCGCTTGATATTAAAGATGATGATACCCTAATATCACTCTCAGAGCGGATACACAGGCTTGAACACAAATTGTATCCTAAAGCTTTAGATCTTCTTGTGAATGGAAAATTGCTTGTAAAAGGAAGAAAGGTATTTGTAAAAAGATAAAATGAGTAAATCAGTAAAAATCCGCTTTGGTACCTCAGGATGGCGGGCCATTATGGCGGATACATTTACATTTGAAAATGTACGCCTGGTTTCACAGGCAATCGCGGATCATCTGAAAAACAAAAACCGTTCTCCTATGGTCATCATCGGTTATGATACGCGTTTTCTCTCCGCTAATTTCGCGAAAATTTGCGCTGAAGTGTTAGCGGCAAATAAGATAAAAGTATTGCTGTCTGAGCGGGATACACCTACTCCTGTTATCGCGTATCATATTATTGCCAAAGAGCTTGACGGGGGAATAAATTTTACGGCAAGCCATAACCCGCCGGAATACAACGGAATTAAATTTTCTTCCCGCTATGGAGGGCCTGCGCCAAAAGAGGTAACCACAGCCATAGAAAAGAGGATTTCTTTTCTGCAAAAAAATCCTCACCTGGTCAAAAAAGGCGTAAGAGATGATCGGTTTATTGAGATGTTTGACCCTAAAAAGGAGTATCTCAAACGCCTGAAGAAAATAATTGATATAAGGTGTATTAAAAAAGCAAAGCTGAAAGTCGGTATCGATTGCATGTTCGGCACGGGCAGAAATTATATTGACTTCATACTTAAAGATTTATGTAAAGAGATCAAGGTTTTTAAAGACTATCTTAATCCTCTTTTCGGCGGCCTGCCTCCTGAGCCGGATGAGCCGTACATTCAGGAACTGATCGCGCATGTAAAAAACAATAAATTCCATTTAGGGATAGGCTGTGACGGAGACGCTGACAGGTTTGGGATAGTAGATAAAGGAGGAGTTTTTCTTACTCCTAATGAGGTTATCACTCTATTGTTTTATTACCTGCTTAAAACAAGGCCTAAAGCCAAAAAAGTCGCGCGGACTCTTTCTACAACACATATGATTGATGCCATAGCCAAAAAAGAGGGGATAGAAGTTATTGAAACTCCGGTCGGCTTTAAATATATCGGAGAGGCTCTCGATAAAGGGGATTGCATGATCGGAGGTGAAGAATCAGGCGGACTCTCTATACAGGGACATGTCCCTGAAAAAGACGGCATTCTTGCATGTCTGCTTGTGGTTGAGATGGTTGCCCGGGAAAAGAAGCCCCTTTGTGAGATTTTGTCATCCTTGCATAAAAAATACGGTTACTTTGCTTCAGATAGATTGAATTTGTATCTTAAACAAGAACAAAAGGATATATTGCTTAAGCGCATTGAAAAACTATCAAAAAAAGAAAAATTTGGCAATTTTAGAATTATGAGCAAAAATCTTACTGATGGATACAAGTTTATTCTTAATGATAATTGCTGGGTTATGTTCCGTCCTTCAGGCACTGAGCCTGTAATAAGATGTTATTTTGAAGCAACCTCCAGGAAGAAATTACTTTATTTAAAAGAACTTATAAATAAATTTACGAGTTGTTAAACAATTTAGTGGTTGACTTTTTAAAATTTTAGTTGTATATTTATTCTATATTAAATTTTACAAAAAGGAAAATTTTGTGAAAATTTTCTCAAAGTTAATATTTATAAGTATTTTGATGCTTAACACTGTTAGTGTTCAGGCACAGGAAAACATAAAATTGAAATATGATTTTAAAGCTGGAAGAAAGCTGAATTACGAAGTAATTATAAATGGGGATGTAAATATCGAAGTAAAGCCTTCAGACGGGAAACATGTCCCCAGGAATTCAGCCGGGATGCAGGGCAAATTTGCATATACGCATGAAATAGCTTCTGTTAGCGGCGATGGAACTTTAGCTGAAATTAACGTGATTTACGGCCAGTCGTATATGAATACGATTGTAAATGATCAGGTTATCCCCAATACGGATGTACCTCATTTAAACGGGAAAATTGCCCGTGTAACTGTAACTAATGAAGGTAAAATAAGTGATTTTGAATTACCTGAGGGGTTGCCGGCATCGTTGCAAAATGCTGATTTCAAGAAAATGTTCTTGATCTTTCCTAAGCGCGGTTTGCGTGTTGGAGAAAGCTGGATAGAAAGTTCGGAATCAGTCAATGATGATAATGAAAACCTTTCCATAACAAACACGCTTAATTCAACACATACTTTGCTTGGTATAGAAAAAAAAGGCGGTTATGAGTGCGCGAAAGTTAAGGTTTTGACAACTACAAGCACGATTACAAAATCCAAAAACGCGCGGGTAAAATTTAACGGCAAAGCTCAGGGAAGAGTTGAAGGTATAATATACTTTGAGCTTGATAGCGGACACATAGTGCATTCTGATTTGAATACAAAAATTAATAATGTAGTGGTAACTCAAGCCGCGCAAGACGGGAAAAATCAGAATGAAGATGTTCCTGAGATTACTACTATATTGGATACAAATTTGAAGACAGTTACAAAGCTGCTGTAAAAAAAAAGGAGAGCAATTAGTGAAGTACACTATTGAAAATATTAAGGCAAGAGAGATAGTTGATTCAAGGGGAAACCCGACTGTTGAGGTTGATGTTATTACAAAGTGCGGGGTCCTTGGACGCGCCGCGGTTCCCAGCGGCGCATCTACAGGTGAATTTGAGGCGGTAGAATTGCGTGACGGCCAAAAGAGCAGATTCCTGGGAAAAGGAGTTTTAAAGGCGGTAAACAATGTAAATAAAACTATCGCGCTTCAGTTAAAAGGCAAAGACGTAACCGCGCAGCGTGTTATCGACGAATCGTTGATAAAAATGGACGGCACGGATAATAAGGCAAAACTCGGCGCGAACGCAATGCTGGGTGTTTCCATGGCATGCGCGCGGGCAGCAAGTAATGCCTTGGGCATGTCTTTATATAGATATATCGGAGGAGCAAATGCCTGTGTTTTACCTGTTCCTTTAATGAATATCGTAAACGGCGGACTGCACGCGGATAATAATGTAGATCTTCAGGAATTTATGATCATGCCGGTAGGAGGCAATACTTACTCTGATGCCCTTAGGATGGGGTGTGAGGTTTTTCACAATCTTAAAAAAATACTTAAAAATAAAAAATTAAGTATTTCTGTCGGAGATGAAGGCGGTTTTGCGCCTAACCTGTCTTCGAACGAAGAAGCAATCAAGCTGATCATTCAGGC
>DAOVNL010000197.1 GCA_030630245.1 Candidatus Omnitrophota bacterium
ATGCCGGTTTGCCGCTTGTAAGAGCCCTGCTGACACTTAACAAGCAAACGCAGTTTGAAAGAATGAGGGTAATGCTTGATGATATTATCAATATGATTCAATCAGGCAAGACTTTCAGCGGGGCGCTTGCGCATTATCCGGATTCTTTTTCCAGGGTCTATATAAACGTAGTCAAATCAGGGGAGACCGGCGGCGCTCTGGATGAAGTTCTCAAGAGGTTAGCCGATTATCTTGAAAGAAATCTAAGGCTCACGCAGCGCATAAAGGCGGCATTGATTTATCCCTGTCTTGTTTTGGTTGTTTCCATCATAATCCTCGGATTTATAGTTGTTTTTGTAATACCGCGTTTTATGGAATTATTCCAGAATACAGGCATTGCCTTGCCTCTTTTAACCAGGTGTCTTCTCAGCTTTAGTAATTTTTTACTGGAGCGCTGGTATTTGTTCTTTGGAGCAATTGCAATAATATTTATAAGTTATAAGCTGCTTTTGCGCAATTACACTGTTCGTTATTTTAATGATAAAATAGTGTTGAATATTCCTATCTTCGGGCTTTTGATCCAGAAAATAACAGCTGCGCGTTTTGCCAGAACTCTGGCTACTCTCTTAGGAGGAGGAGTTCCTATCCTGCGGGCGCTTGAACTGACAAAACAGGTTAGCGGTAATGAGGTAGTAGCTAAGGCGATCAATTCTGTTTATGATAGTGTTCAGGAAGGAGGTTTTATATCAAAAGTGCTTGAGGGCAATAAAATTTTCCCCCAATTGATGGTCAATATGATCGCTGTAGGAGAAGAAAGCGGATCTCTGGATAAGATGCTCACAAAAGTAGCCGATACATATGAGGAGGAAATCGAGATTACAACCGGAACACTGACCTCATTGCTTGAGCCAATACTTGTTATTGTCATGGGAGTTGTGGTTGGTGTCATAGTTCTTTCGATGTTCCTGCCGCTCATCGCGCTAATAAGCTCTCTAACTATTTGAAAATAATAAAATTATGTTTTTAAGTCTTGAAATTATTTCTTTTAAAATTTATAAATAAAACCAAAAAAATTGACAAAGCTTTATAAATATGTTATATAATATATACACAAATAAGTTATGACTTCCAGTAATTCCGTGAAGGATACAGGGAACTTACCTTAAATATCACCTTTTCAGGGAAGAAAGGGTGAAGCTATATGTGCTTAATAGTCATATTTAGCAGCTTACCAAAAAAAAATCAACAAGGAATGTAATTATTTACGGTGAATTATGTTTGCAGGAAAAAAAGATTTATTCTTAGGAATCGATATCGGCGCGGGTGCCCTTAAGATTGTTCTTTTGGCTAAGGAAAAGAACGATACTATGCGCTTGTTAAAGGCTGTTTGCTGGGAGTATGAGGAAAGCATCTCAGAACTTAATCCGGCAGATCAGCTTGCCAAAGCGGTTTATTTTCTTAAAAAATTCTTGCGTGATGAAAAAGTATTACGCAATGTTAAAGCAGGCATATCCATCGCCGGACAATCCGCGTTTGTTCGTTTAGTGAAAATTCCTGTTACAGCACCGCAAAAATTACGTCAGATCGTTCTTTATGAAACTCAGCAGCAGGTTCCTTTTCCGATAAAGGATGTTGTCTGGGACTTTCAGATCTACGGCCGCGATAAAAAACAATTAAGCATTCTGCTGGCCGCGGTAAAAAAGGAATTGATAAATTCGATTCTTAATATTGCCTGCGAATATTCGCTTGAGGTGGATTTTATAGATGTGAGCAATCTTGCGCTTTATAACAGCCTGCAGTATTTTTACCGGGATTTAAAGGAAACCCTGATAATCGATTGCGGAGCAAAAACAACAAATGTGATCGTCGCTAATGCCGGGAAGATCTGGACAAGAAGCCTGCCTTTAGGAGGAGAAGATATAAATGACGCGCTTGCGCGTGTTTTGAAAATAGACCGCAAGCTGGCCGAAAAGCTAAAAAAGGAAAAAGGCGAAGTTCTGATGCTTTACTATGGAAAGGAAGCTTTTGAAGCGGAGCAGGATTATAAGATTGCCGAAGCAATTACCGGTGTTCTTACGGATTTGACAAATGAAATTGTCAAAACGCTTAATTTTTACAAATCACAGCATGCCTCAGACATGAATTTTCGCAAGGTTATTTTATGCGGGGGTTTGAGCAAGATCAAAAATATTGATAAGTTTTTTGAGAACAGCCTTTCTGTCAGGGTTGAAAAGATGGACTACTTTAACTTCTTAAAGTTTGACCCTAAGATAGATATGCAGGTAAATGAATTTCTTGGGCCGGCTATCGGCCTTGCTTTGCGCGGAAACGGTATGGCGCCTTTAAATATCAATCTTTTGCCTGCTGAGCACTTGCAGTATAAGCGGATAAAAAAGAAAATTCCTTATGTGCTGGGATCATTTGTGATGATTTTCCTGTTGCTGCTTGGTTTCTTTTCCGTTTCGCTTAATAAGTATTATTCGCTAAAAGATTATTTGGAAGTATTAGGCCGGAAAGCAGCCTTGTTTAAAGCTAATGAAAAAACCCTCAAGGATGCGGATGATCATATACGAAGATATACTGAGAAAATAAAAGTTATGAGGGAGACGTTGTCGGCTAAGCACGCGTTGGTTTTTATGCTTGAAGATATCGCTTTGGCTATGCCGGGTAAAATATGGATAAAGAGCTTGAATTTTGACCTGGAAAAGAACAGAATAGCTCTGGAAGGAATCAGCGCTAATGACCTGGACAGTATCGGAGATTTTCAGCAGAAATTACAGAAAAAAACAATGATTAAAAACGTCAAGATCAAAACGGTCGGCAAAGGCAGCAATAATGTAATGAGTTTTTCCATGAGCATTTTACTTAAATGAGGCGGTTTTTATAATGGATGCAACAGTTGCTAAAAAATTCAAATCAGAAATTAGGTTCGCGATGG
>DAOVNL010000111.1 GCA_030630245.1 Candidatus Omnitrophota bacterium
CTCTTATACTATAACTTCGTCAATAAAAAAGGGACATAGAGTAACTGGTGAATTACGGGTGGGTATTATTTCTCTGCACGAAGCAATTGAAAAGAAGATGTTTTGACGAATTTAACCGGATATTTTATTATAGTATGGTAGCGAAGATACGAAACTCGTTGCGGATGTACCCATGCGGGCACAGGCACCCATGCGGGCACAAGCACCCATGCGGGCACAGGCAAGGCTTGCGACTAAAAGCGCAGTTTTAATTTCTTGACAAGAAGTTTGTGTAAGTGGTAAAATTAACTAATAATCAAAAATCATAACTTATGAAAAATAGAGCGTTTACATATATTGAAGTACTGATAAGTGTCATGATACTCGGGTTTGTGTTAATACCCTTGCTTTCCCAGTTTTATACCGGATTTCAGGGCAATGTGATCGCGGAATTGGTCACGCAGTCTATCGACCTTGCCGATGAATTAATGGAAGAGATAAAAAGCAGACGCTTTGATGAGAATAACTTTCCTGATGAACCTGTATCCCCTGGGGCCCTGGGTGTTGTTGATTCAGGTGAAAGCTCAAATGACCGCAGAACATTCGATGATGTGGATGATTACCATAATTGGCAGCAGTCTCCCCCTCAGGCTATTGACGGGTCTGAGCTTCCAAATTTTTCCGAGTTTGGCCGCACTGTTTTTGTTGAATATGTAACCGTAAGCGGAGCAAACTGGATTTCTTCCGGGGTAACAACTTATTATAAAAGAATAACCGTAATTGTTTCTCATCCGAAAATAAGCGACCGCAGATTGGAGACTATAGTTTCTCACTATTGATATATTATGAAAATAAAAAACAGCAAGATTATCGTTTCTGATAAAAAAGGATTTAGTCTTATAGAATTGCTTATTGTTTTAGCAATTTTAGCCCTTATCCTGTTCCCTATCTATGAATTTTTGAGACAGGGCGCGCTTTCCTGGCAGTTAGGTGAAAATAAAACAGAGGTTGTGCAGAACGCGAGAATCGGGCTTGATAAAATGTGTGATGAGATAAAGCACGCCAGAGAAATCTATTCCATTACATCATCGCAAATACGTTTCTGGTGGAAAGACTTAAATGACAATGATACAGCTGAGGTGAATGAGATCCTAACCTTTAGCTGGAGCGGGACCGGCAATGAGGATCTTACCCGTAAACTTGATTCGGAAACACAGCCTACCCCTATCGCGAACTATGTGGATGATTTTCAGCTGAAATACTTTGATAATTCCGGAGTAGAAACAACGGCCCCAGATGCGGTCTTCTTTGTTACAGCTAATTTGAGAATCAAAAAAACAGCTCAGGGGCATGATTATATTTCTGAGATGCGTAAGTCGATTTTTCCGAGGAATTTAATGTTATGAAAATCACCGTTCAAAAAAATAAAGGTATGGCGCTGCTTCTGAGCCTTATAGTGATGATGATGCTGTTTATTTTCGGTGCTGCTTACCTTACTTCGATGATCTCTGAAACAGGGATTGCCCGCAACCAGGAAAAAAGCGAGCAGGCTTTCTTTATAGCAGAGGCAGGCATGCAAAGAGCAATAAGGTTGCTAGTCGAAGACAATACCTGGAGAACCGCCTCTCTTACTGAAAATATGACGGATGGATTTTACGAGCTTGAGGTTGTTGATGATCCTGTTTATCCTAAAAGAATACGCGTTACCTCAACAGGATACGCCGGCCCTGCCAGCCGCACAACAAGGATCACGCTTATAATTACCGGCGGTTTCGACTATGCTTTGTTCTCAGACGATACTTCTGATCCGTTGGTTGCGGATATCGATTGCAGCATGGCAAGCGGCAATGTCAGGGGTGATGTTCACGCGAACGGTACAGCGCTTATGGGCGGAGTATCTATATCCAGCGGGACGCTTACTCAGGGAGAACTCGGGGGGCCGATGCTGAACATGATCCAAATTGATATGCCTTTTCATCGGGCGAATGCGACCGATATTCTTCCCGATGGCGAGGAGATCAATGACCAAAAAATCCAAAACAAGCTTATCTATGTCGAAGGTGATGTAACCATTAATTGTTCCGATAAGAAAGGGGTGACTTTTATCCAGGCCTCCCTTATTGCTGAGGGAGATATTAATATAATCGGTGAAAACACCTTAAAAATTGATGAATATAATTACCCTGGCTACGGCAAAGTTGTAGCGCTGGCTACAAAAACAGGAAATATTACCTCAACGGACGCAACCAGGATCCAGAAGCGGGATATTAAGGGGCTGCTTTTTTCAGAACAAGGAACAATAGACTTTGATTACCTGAAGACAGACGCGGCGGTTTATGCCGGAAATATGGTTTTCAGGAACGATCTGGATGTTGACTATAAGCTCAAGCGTTTTCCCGCGGTTGGTTTTATATTCGGCTTAGAGTTTTTTGAATGGGAAGAGGTTTTTTAAACTCCGAAGAATTATGAGCGAATCAATGTTAAATGATCTAATTAATAAAATGAATGAGAAAAAGGCCGCAAGCATGCATATAAGCGCGGGCATGCCTCCGCTTTTTAATATACACGGCAGGCTTATACCCGCCCTTGCTGAAAAACTGCATGAGAAGGTCATTGATAATATCGCCCTCAAACTTATGAATGCCCATCAGAAGGATATTTTCAATAAGAACAATTCTATAAACTTCACATGGAAAGCCAATGAAAAAGACCGGGTTAGGGTAACATTTTTCAGGCAAAGAGGATCAGTCAGCGGAGTCTTTCGTCTGCTTTCAAAAGTCATCCCTACGATCAAGCAACTTAACCTCCCTGAATCTTTAAGCAATTTACTGAAATTTCGCCATGGCATGATAATAATCGGAGGCCCGACGGGAAGCGGAAAATCAAGTACTCTGGCCGCGATTCTAAATGAAATTAACTCTCAGCGGGGCGCGCATATACTAACCATAGAAGATCCTATAGAGTATTTCTTTAGTCCTGATAAATCCTTGATCTCCCAGCGTGAGATTAGTACAGATTCGGAGAGTTTCGCCAAGGCCATGCGGGAGGCAGTACGGCAGGACGCGGATGTGATCATGATCGGTGAAATGCGTGATCTTGAAACCGTCAGCATCGCCTTGAATGCGGCAGAAGCCGGAACTCTGGTTATCGGGACTATGCCGACCTCTGACTGTGTGCAGACGATTACGCGGCTTATTGGTATGTTCCCCTCTAATTTTCAGAATCAGGTTCGGACTCAGGTCTCGACTGTTCTTAAAGCAATAGTATGCCAGCAGTTGGTGATGCGTTTTGACGGAGAAGATAGATTGCCTGCTGTTGAGATCATGTTTTCAACTCCGGGTATTCGTAATCTTATCCGGGAGCAAAAATTTCATCAGGTATATTCTATTATTGAAAGCAGTAATGAGGATGGCATGCAGACACTGGACCAATCTTTGCAGAAGCTTTATAAAAATAAAGCAATATCGGATTTAGAGGTCATAACCAAAGCCCTCAAGCCGGAGCAGCTGCAGCGAAAAATGTATAAAGCCTCAAAGGATGAGATCCCTGAACCGGATACCGGCCCGGGCTTTGCGGATATGGGCGAAGAACTTATTCCGATTGAAAAGAAAGTAATCCGGTATCGGGCTGATTTCATCCCCGGACAGGAAGGGTTCTGGACATCATCCGTTGAGGTTATTTTTCAGGATCCGGGTATGCTCTTATCCAAACCCCCGGGTACCCTCTCGAACAGGTTTTATGTCTCGGATTTTAGCATTGTAAGTAAAAAAAAGGCGTCTTTCGCTTTGCCGCGCCGCCTGCTTATTCGATTTAAACTCGAGATAGGCCAAAACAATACAGCTGATGAAGAACAGGCGCGGCTTATGGTGAAGCTGTTTACTCAACCGCAAAAGGGTAAACCAACAGCTTTTAACAAAATTAATCTGTCCTTCCCTCTGGCCCCTGATGAAAAATGGCATACGTGGTTAATTAATATACCGGATGAGGCGATCAATAAAATGCTGAAAATTTCCATGCTCGAGTTCCCGGGGAGCTTGACAAAAGTGACTATAAGCGATATGATATTTTTCTAAAAGGAGTTACGATGACGATTTTTGACCTTATCGATGAGGTGACTGAGAAAAAAGCTTCGGATTTGCATCTTGTTGCCGGCGCGCCGCCGGCACTGCGCATAAATGGTGAGTTGGTTTTTACGGAAAAAGATAAGCTTACTCCCGATGATGTAAAAAAACTTAGTTATGAGCTTCTTAACGATGAACGCAGGGAAAAATTCGAAAAAGATAGCGAACTGGATTTTTCCTATTCTTACTTTAATGAGAAAAGAAATCTTTTCTGTCGTTTTCGTATAAATCTATATA
>DAOVNL010000185.1 GCA_030630245.1 Candidatus Omnitrophota bacterium
ATATCAAATCCGGCATTATAGGCAAGGTGTGTGATTTTTTCAAGCATGCCGGAATAGTCGGCTTTGCGCGGCAGCCTATTTTCCCGATTGTTTAAATCCTTGATGATCTTTTTCTTTTTTGCTTCTATTTTTTCAAGGATTTTTTTGTCGCTGCTTATTTTCGGGTATTCAATAGTTTTAATTATTTTAATGGTATCGTCAAGGCCAAGCAAGCTGTCCTGGAGCTCTGCTATTTTGTCGGCGTGGGGCTTGTAAGCGTGGTTATAGTAAAAGCTCAAAAGCACGGCAATAATACCGGCTGCAGCCGCGATTTTATATTTGGTTTGTATCTGCGGAAGATTTATTTTAGGCATTTCCATATTATCTCTTCCCTATTTTTAATCTAAAATTAATGATTGTAAATTGCTCAGCGCTAATCTCTTCTACAGACTCAAGTTTTACAGAGTTAAAATAAGGCAATGATTCCAGTTTTCTTACCATCTCAATAATAAGTATATTGCTTTGCCCCGCGCCGTTGATGATTATTGTCTTATTTGTTTCACTCAAAGAAATATGGTCCAGCCGTACCCCTTCAGGAATCACAGAGCTTATTCCCTTGAATATCTCAATCCATGATTTTTGTGTAGCCGGTATGGAATCAAGAAATTTTATCTTTCTCTCAAGATCCTGCTGGTTTTTCCAGACGTTTATAATATCATTTTTAGTCTTTTCTTCGCGTATGAGCATCTTCTCTTTATTTATCAGGGTCACATAAATAAAAATTAAAGCTCCGATAACAATCAGAGGAACTATTCTGATGAGGGTTTTTTTGAGTTTATTCTTTTTGTCCTTGCGGAATTCCGCGGGAAGAAGGTTTACGCGTTTTGCGATACCGCTGTTTATCGCGGCGCCTATAGCAATCGAAAAGAAACTCGCGAAATCGTTTAAATTCGCGAAGGATTTCTGCTCGAATAGTAACCCGTTAAAAGGCTCTCCGATCTCAGCGAAAATGCCGAGTTCCTCGCTTAAAAACTTGTCAAGGTTGATCAGCTTAGAGAGGCCTCCGTAGATCACCAGCCGGTCAACGCGCTCAATGTGAAATTGCGCTTTATAATATCCGAATGACCGGTCAATCTGAGCTATAAGCTGCTTTAATGATTCGGATATTTTCTCATACTGTGGTGATTTATCACTCAGGCCGTAATTATCTATCAGCTTCTTTACTTCTTGGGCGGGAATATTCAGTTCTTTTATCAGAGCAGCGGTTATTGTTTCCCCTCCGAAGAAAATTTCCCGGTTAAAACGCAGGATATTATTGCTGAAAATATTTATTGTTGATGTTTTTGCTCCCAGATTAAGTAAGGCGATAGTGTCGTCTTCTTTCCACTGGTTTGATTTCTGGAAGACGTTCCAAAGGCAAAAACTGTGGATATTGATCGTCTCAATCGATAATTTATTCTGCAGATAAATTTGCATATGTTTTTTTATTTCTTCGGTTTTTGCCGCCACAACCTCCAATTCCAGGTTCTTCGCGCCTGAACGTATGGTTTCTCCGCTGATGAGAAAATCCAAGGTCGCGGTATTGATGGGAAAATTAATATTTTGCTCCATCTCCCATTTTACCGATTCTTTCAATTCCTCCTCAGGCATAGCCGGTAAACTGATAGGTTTGATGCTTAACGATGGAGTGTTGATAATTGTACATACTTTTTTTGCCTTGGTTTTGACCTGAGACAGCGCTTCTTTCAGGCTTAAAGAAATCCTCGTTTTGGTTTCTTCATCGGTTTCATTAGAGGGCGGAGGCAGAATTTCTGAGAGCCCAATGCCGACCAAACGGGTTCCCACAGGGGCTTCTTTTATTACGGCAATCTTTATCAGCGTAGAGCCGATATCAATCCCCATGAGTTTTTGTCCCGGCTCAAAAAGGTTTATTTCCTGATCAAGGTGAGAGGTTATCTGCTTTATTTTTGGTGCCATCTTTTCCCGTCGTTAATTGTTGAAATCCGGTTCAGGGAGTAACCATTTTTGCCAAGCCTGTTGTGGAAAAAACACTTATACTGATAGTATCTGATGATTTATTCCCCTTTATCGTTATCACAGACGATGGGACTGCTTCTCCGTTAGGCCGGAAGGTTGAATCTGCTGCTTGCGTAATGTCATTGTCCATCACAACAGTCGAAAGCCTTTGTCTAAAGGCGTTGGTCGCGGCGTCATGCTCATCAATTGTGTACGAGTCAGCATTAACATCAAATGAGAACTTATAGTTGTTGTGTTCGATTATGGCTAACTGTCTATACCAACGCAGGTCAGAGAGAAGCTTCCATGCGTCTTTCTTGAGTCCTGAATACTCTAAAAACGGCCTAAAAACCGGCAAAGAAAAATAAGAAATCACCCCGATTATGATGATTACTATAATAAGTTCTATTAAAGTTAAACCCTTTTTTTGCAAAAAAACACCAAACCTATATTTTGCTCTAAATTTTTTTAACATATTATATTAAAAGAAGTTTTAATTTCTAATTTTAGCATTTTAGGAGTTTATGTGTCAAGCAAAGTTTGGAAGAGAGGTTGAAGAGTTCACCTATTTTTTTCTACACACAGATAAAGAATTAATATTATGTTCATCATTATTCCATGTAGAGGGATTATTGATTATATATTCGCGAATGTTTTGAAACCACGGATGATTTCCGATAATGAATATAATTTATCTGTAGGGGAGGGTTTATAACCCTCCCTCTTATTAACATTATCAATAATTAAAATACCGTGCATATGATTAGGCATGATAATATATGCATCGATGGCGAGATTATTATAATGGTTTGGTAGATCTATCCAGCATTGTTGACACATTGTACCGTACGAATTTATTATCATTTCGTCATTTATAATATTTCCTAGCCATTTACTGCGTCCATCTGTACAAATCGTTACGCAATAATAACCGTTCGATGCATAATCATGCCCTTTTAATCGATTATTTCTACGTGTGTAAAATGTATTTATTTTTTTATTCATAACAATTAATAGACGAAGTTC